>DCTI01000106.1:2685-4658 GCA_002329525.1 Negativicutes bacterium UBA1444 | reverse complement strand
CACGGGTACGGAGGATTTCCCCACCATAACGGGCCGCCGGCGCCGCCGCTTCGTTCAGAACACTTTGGACGCAGTCGGAATCCAGGGCCAGCTTCTCCCGGTGGAACAGATCTTCCGCCGCCGGCAGGGTCAACGGCAAAACAGCCCGATCGAAACCCAGCCGCCCAAAATAATCACACAGCGGCATCGGCTGCAAGCCAAGCCGTTGGAACAAACCCACATCCGCGAGAACATCGTGCGCCGGACCGTCCGCGACAATTCGTCCTTGTTCCAACAGGATGATTCGATCGGCCAGCGTCGCTTCCTCGGTTTCGTGTTCCACGACCACCACCGTATCGGCGCCAAGACCGACTACCGGATCGGCCGCATCCTTCATCCGCCGCAACAGTTCGAAAATCCCGGCTTTGCCCAACGGATCCAGATCCGTCGTGGGTTCGTCGAGGCACAAGATCCGGGGCTCCGTCGCCAGCACGGCGCCAATCGCCAGGCGTTGCTTCTGACCGCCGGATAAAGCCGACGGCGGCCTGCTTGCCAGGCCTTGCAGCCCGACAGCGTCCAGAATCCGTTGCACCCGTTCCCGCATCTTTTCTTGCGCGGTTCCCCGTATTTCCATGCCAAAGGCGATTTCCAAATCGACCCGCGTGGAAAACAACTGCGGTTCAAAATCCTGAAACACCAGGCCAACAATTTCCGCCATGGCGCTCACGCCGATTTGTCCGGGATCCAGACCGTCGATGCGAACCCGTCCGGATAGTTCACCCGGCAAAAACCGGGGAATCAGGGCGTTGAACGTCTGGAGCAAAGTGGACTTGCCGGCGCCACCGGCTCCCATCAGCAAAACCAGCTGTCCCGCGGGAATGTCGATGTCAATCTGCGTCAATGCGGTTTGGCTGGTTTCCGCATACCGGAACGAGAGGTTCCGGACACTGATCATATCCGGGCGGCAGCTCCGTCGTTCCTTGTCCAAAAACTGGTTCGTCACAATCGCACCCCGTCATTTCCCTGCACAGACGCTGCGCATAACTCAACTGCTGCTATTTTACCGCCAAACGCGGGTTATGTCGACCGACCGGGCACAAAAAATCAGCCGGTCCCGGCAATCATAACATTGCGGGGTCCGGCTGATTCGCCAGCAGTGGGTATTACTCTTCCGGACTTTTAACAACGAGAACCGGCAGATGCGACAGGCTCACCAGATTGCGGGTCACACTGCCCATCAGCAATTCCGCCAGAGCGCCATGCCCTTTGGTCCCGGCTACGATCAGATCGGCCCCGTTCTTGTCGGCATAGTCGATAATCGCCGCCGCCACATTTCCGCGCAGCATCTCCGTTTTAACCTCGACACCCTTGCGTTTTCCGGCATCCATCGCATCCTTCATCTGTTGCGCATCCAGTTTGCGCATTTCATCGAACCGTTCGGCGAGGGTGGCGCCATAACCGGCTTCGTATAGAGCGTAAGCCCGATTCATTTCCACCGGTTCCACTACTTTGACAGCGATGACCGGAGCACCGGAAATCACACTGAGATCGACAGCCCAACTCAGCGCCTCCTTGCTATGGGCCGAGCCATCATAGGCAACCAAAATTTTTTTGGGCCGGTTCATATGGATGCACCTCCCTGCAAAATGTGATCCCTTCATCGCCTCAATTATAACATAATATTCAAAAAATTAACCACTTGCTGCGCCAACCACTTTTCAACCCAATGCCACATCCAAAACCATCATCACCGCAAAACCCAGCATGCACCCAATCGTCGCCACATTCGTGGAATTGCCGCCGTCATTGTGCTGGGCCTCCGGGATCAGTTCCTCCACCACGACATAGATCATCGCCCCGGCGGCGAACGCCAGCGCATATGGCAACAGCTGCCGCATCGAAAGCACCGCAAAAGCCCCCACGACACCCGCCAGCGGTTCCACCAATCCGGATGCCTGGCCATACATAAACGCCTTCGTTCGGCTGAACCCTTC
>DCTI01000106.1:2476-2678 GCA_002329525.1 Negativicutes bacterium UBA1444 | reverse complement strand
CCCTTCCCGCCGCAGGGGAATGGACACCGCCGCCCCTTCGGGAAAATTCTGCAGGCCGATCCCCAAGGCCAACGCCATCGCTCCCGTCAGAGACGCCGACGGCAGATTGTAGGCGGCGCCGCCAAAAGCCACGCCCACCGCCAATCCTTCCGGAATGTTGTGCAGTGTAATGGCCAACACCAGGAGCACGCTGCGCTGCCAG
>DCTI01000106.1:0-2398 GCA_002329525.1 Negativicutes bacterium UBA1444 | reverse complement strand
CCGGCGCCAACAGGGACCAAAAGCTGGCCGCGATCATCACGCCGGCGGCAAAGCCGAGCATACCGTTCAAGACGGTTTTGTTGATCGATTTGAAAAAAAACACCAACGCCGCACCGAGTGCAGTGACGCCCCAGGTGAACAATGTGGCAAAAAGCGCCTGCCATACCGGCGATACTGTTTGCAGCCACTCCACGAAAAGCGTTCCCCTTTCCCGTCGTAACCGTAGAAATTACTATCCCAGCCGTTTGGGCTTTTGTTCCCGGTCACCGTACGGCAGGGGAATATATTGCACGGAGGGTCGGCGTTGCGGCGGCTGCGGATACAAATCCATCAAGTCATAGACTTCTGTTGGAAAATCCGACGTGTTGATCGGCAGTCCCATTTCCTTGATCATTTCGCAGGTGATGGGATAATCGTGAGTCCAGCGTCCCTCGGTCAGCATTTTCGCCAGGTCTCGAGCCCGGTCGCGGGTTTTTTCCTCCAGAACCAGCGTCACAAAATCCTCGACCTGCCTGACGGCCTTGGCCGCCATGTCCGCCAGGATCAGTGTGTTGTCATCCACCCGGTCGATGTTTTTCCGCTCTACCGCCTGCAAAATCGATGCCGCCGGATACTGGCCCAGCTGGGGATCTACCGGCCCCAACACCGCATTGCAGTCCATGATGATTTCATCAGCCGCCAGTGCCAATAGCGTGCCGCCGCTCATCGCAAAATGGGGAATGATGACCGTGACCTTCGCCTTGTGCCGGATCAGGGCCCGGGCAATCTGTTCGGCCGCCAGTACCAATCCGCCGGGAGTATGCAGAACAATATCGATCGGCATGTCGTCCGGCGTCAACCGAATCGCCCGCAACACCTGCTCGGAATCTTCAATATCGATGTAGCGGCTGATTTGAATCCCCAACAGGCTGACGCCTTCCNNCCGTTTCTTCTCGATTTCCTGGTGGATACGCAGTCTGGCCCGCGCCAGATTCTGCTGTTTGATCATCGGCCAGACGGTAAATGCCAAGAATACGATCCAGATTATTTGTGTAAAGTCCACTCCAACCACCTCGCCGTAAAAATTTACTCCGCTGGTACTTAATCCGCACTGTTGGCCTTGTCTATATTTTACCATTGGCAGCTACATATTTGGAACATGTATCCACAAACAAAAAGTTACGGCTTCGGATTTTATTCTGAAGCCGTAACTGGCAGAAACTTCGTAACGGCGAATTTTGCTCCCCGGTCAGGACTGCAACAGATTTTCCGCCATCTCGCCCAATTTACGGGCCTGAGTATTCGCGTCCTGGACCGCATTGGTCACTTGGGTAATCGCATCCGCAATCTCGCCCAATACGAGGTTGATATGTTCGGTTTGGTCATTGGTCTGCTTACTGTCGGCCTGAACGGATTTAATGAGCGCATCGATTTTTTTGATGCAATCGGCGCTATCGATGGCCAGTTTGCGAATCTCCTGGGCAACCACGCCGAATCCCCGCCCCTGATCGCCGACCCGTGCCGCCTCAATGGCCGCATTCAAGCCCAACAGATTGGTCTGGCCGGCAATATTTTTGATGAACCCGATGACTTGATCGGTTTCCTGCACCCGATTCTGGGAATCGCGGGATACTTTCACCAGCGTCTGGCTCACTGCGGAAATCTCCTGCGTCTGGGCGGAAATTTCCTCGGTCGTGCTCGCCAGAACATTGATGCTGTCGGACAGAGATGCTGCCACCTGCAGCAGGGTATCCTGCCGATCCACGGACTGGGTAACGATGGCCGAGCCAATGACTTCTTTCCCGCCGTTGTAGAGAGGAATCGCCACAGCGATAAAGGGAATCCCGTGCAAAGAGGCATCGACCCGGGTCACGATTCTTTCCTGTTTATGAATGGCCTGGTATGCCGCCATCTTCGGTTCCAGCGGCCGCCCCGGCTGAATTTTCAAATCAAATTTCTTTCCCGGCCGGTACATCAATACCTTTTCGCAATCCGTCATACACACGCTGACATCGTCGACCAACAGCTCATTCATAAACGGCAATACATAATCGAAACATTCCAATATGCGCGCGTTGTCCTGTTGCACCCTATTTTTCCCTCCCATAACCAATTGCTAATTTTATTTATTCGACGTAATTTTCTAACAACCTGCATAAAAAAGTATGCGAAGTTGTCATTTTACCGGCTCAATATTGTTAACGATCACGAAAAAGATTACAGGAATTTGGGCTTGCTCTGCCGAAAATTATATGATCCGACAGAATGTTCAGACTATATTGGCGATCCCCAATTCATCCTTTCGTCTTGTCTTAACACGGAACTTCTGGGAAAGCTTCTTGTTCATTTTTTACGGGAGGCGGTACCATGCTGAACCGACAGCTGATGATGCAAAAGATTGCCCTGCAACTTCTCAGCG
>DCTI01000136.1 GCA_002329525.1 Negativicutes bacterium UBA1444 | reverse complement strand
GCCGCGTTGACTTCCTCTACGGTAACGGGCCTTTCCATTTCGGCCACCAAGTCAGTGATGGAGACGTTGGGGGTCGGAACCCGCAGGGCAAATCCGTTCAGTTTGCCTTTGAGTTCCGGTAATACCAAGGCAACTGCCTTAGCGGCGCCGGTCGTGGTCGGAATGATGGACAAAGCAGCCGCCCGGGCCCGACGCAAATCTTTATGGGGAAGATCCAAGATTTGCTGATCGTTGGTGTAGGAGTGGACGGTGGTCATCATGCCATGTTTGATCCCAAAGGTTTCATGAACGACTTTGGCCATCGGAGCCAAGCAGTTGGTGGTGCAGGAAGCGTTCGAGAGAATGTGATGCTTGGCGGGATCATATTTATTTTCATTGACTCCCATGACGATGGTGATGTCCTCGCCTTTGGCCGGAGCGGAAATGATGACTTTTTTGGCGCCGGCCTGGATATGGGCGGCGGCCTTGGCAGCATCGGTGAAACGGCCAGTGGACTCGACAACGACTTGAACGCCGAGCGTTCCCCACGGCAGGGCCGCCGGGTCTTTTTCCGCCAGAACCTTGATGGGTTTGCCATTCACAAGAATCGAACCGTTTTCAGCTTTGACTTCCGCATTCAACTTTCCATGGACGGAATCATACTTCAGCAAGTGCGCCAATGTCTCGGCATCTGTCAAATCATTGACCGCTACAATCTCGACGTCAGGATTTCCCAGTGCCGCCCGGAAAGCGTTGCGGCCGATTCTGCCAAACCCGTTGATACCTACTTTAATCGCCATGACTATTTCCTCCTGTCATTTTTGTTCTTGTCTGACAAATTTTCTTCAGAGAAATATCATTCGACAAAGTTGTATGTTCTCCTGCTGGGTTTGGGAAAAGAATGCGATCTTCTTAAATTTTTTTATTCCACTTTATCGGCTGGATTCCTGCCTGGATGCGGAATGGACAAAAATGACCGAATCTGGGAAAATGGAACTGCATAACATTTGCCGACTTGTGGAGGAGGCCGCCCTATCATGCAATCAGTCGTTATCATTTTGTTGACCTTGTCGACGGTTGTGGTTCTTTTGCACCGACGGATCGAGATCGGTCACTCCATGCTGGTCGGATCGTTGCTGCTGCAACTTCTTTCCTGGTCCGCGCCGGAGGTTTTTTTGACGGCGATTGGCAAAACCCTGCGCAGTTTTAACACGTGGGAGATTCTCGGTGCCCTGTATTTTGTCATGTGCCTGGAAATTCAATTGCGGACCAGCGGGTTGTTGGATGATGTCATGGCCGCGGCGCGAAGCCGGCTTTTGAGCGATAAGCTTTTGTTGGCCGGGATGCCGGCGTTTCTCGGGTTTCTACCTTCGCTTGGCGGAGCGTTGTTTTCGGCGCCAATGGTCGAAAATGCCAGCCGCCGTTATGCAATGACACCTGAGGACAAGTCGACGGTGAACTTCTGGTTTCGCCACATCTGGGAGTTCGTAAACCCCATTATGCCGGGATTGTTGCTGTTAAGCCAGGTTACCCGGTTTCCTCTGGCTGTGCTGATTCTAGAAATGGCGCCGTTTACTGTGGCGTCGATAGTGATCGGCTGGTTTTTTTGTCTGATGCGACTGCGCGAAAAAACGGTGCCGGAAGAAATCACAGTGGATTCTGGCGGTGAGGATAGAAACAGTGTCCGGCGAAAAGGGCTGCACGCATTGGCGCTGACCGCCGGCCCGATTCTGGTCAACATTTTTCTGGTGATTGCATTTCATCTGCCGGCATCGGCAGCCATGGCGCTGGTCGTCGGAGTGATGGCCATTATTTTGCGCCAGGGCAGCGGTGAAATTAAAAAGATGCTGATTCATGGCCTGGATCGAAAGTTGCTCTGGGGAATCGGCAGTGTTTTGTTGTTTCAACAGGTTTTGCAGGATACGGGCGCTTTATCCGGTGTGGTTGACCTGTTGCGCAGTTCGATGATTTCGCCGTTGATCATTACCGGAATCTTGACTTTTGTTACCGGAATTCTTACTGGAACTTCCGGGGGGTTCGTGGCGGTTTCCATGCCGGTGGTTGTAGCCTTGGCGCCAGGGAATCTAGCCGCCGTTGTCGTTGGTTTTGTGATCGGTACTGCCGGGCAGATGCTGTCGCCGATGCATCTCTGTATTTTGGTAACGTGCGAATATTTCCATTCCAACTTTGTCCGCAGTCTGGCGCCGGTTGCAGTCATGGAACTTTTCCTGGCGGGACTGCTTATCCTTCGATACAGCATTTTTTAGCAGGAATCTGTGGATCAGGCGACGAAGGAATAAAAATGACATATTTACAAACGCGTAACAGGAAAGGAGCTGCATCAGGTGGGAGACCATTTTCAGTTTACCCGGAACTACGAAGATCTCAGCACGAACAAGGGGTTTCAGTTTGAGTTCTGCTGTGACCGGTGCGGTACCGGGTATCGGACTCGTTTCCAATCGTCGGCGACGGGACTGGTAACGGAGGCCTTGGAAACTGCGGGCAGCTTGTTCGGCGGACTGTTCGGACAGGCGGCGGATGTCAGCGAGCGGGTGCGTTCAGCCAGTTGGCAAAAAGCGCATGATGAAGCATTCGTAAAAGCCATTGACGAGTTGCGCCCGGACTTTATTCAGTGTCCGCGTTGCTCATCCTGGGTTTGCCGTAAAAGTTGCTGGAACAACAAGAAAGGTTTGTGCAAAGAGTGCGCTCCCGATTTGGGTGTCGAAATGGCGGCGGCGCAGGCAAGCAAATCGGTGGAAGAAGTTTGGGCTCATGCCCAGATGNNAAGCATCTGTCCGAACAGGACTGGCGGGAAGGAATCCGGGCCACCTGTCCCCAATGTGAGGCTCCTTTGGCAAATAACGCCAAGTTCTGTCCGGAATGTGGCGCAAAAATTAAACAGACGGCATTTTGCTCCCAATGCGGGGCAAAAATGGCCCTTGGCACCAAGTTTTGTCCAGAGTGTGGGGCCAAGGCGGGAGGATAAAGATGGAACTGTGGTTGACAGAGAAGGAAACAGAACATTTAGGCTTGACCTGTCGAGTGAAGGAAACACTGTTTTCCGGGAAATCCGATTTTCAAAGCGTGGAAGTGGTCGATTCTTACGAATTCGGCCGAATGCTGATCCTGGACGGCGTTTTTCAGACTTCGATTTTCGAGGAATATATTTATCATGAGATGATTGCGCATGTTCCGTTGTTTACGCATCCGCAGCCGCAGAAAATTCTCGTGATTGGCGGCGGGGACGGCGGAACCGTGCGGGAAGTCGTTCGCCACGAGACTGTGGAGACTGTGGAAATGGTCGAGATTGACGGCCTGGTTGTAGAAGTAAGCAAAAAGTACCTGCCGGAGATCAGCGCGGCGATGTTGGCCAATCATCCGAAATTGAAGGTAGAGATTGGCGACGGTATTGCCCATATGAAAGAAGCCGAAAACTATTACGATGTTATTATCGTTGACTGCTCGGATCCGATCGGGCCCGGCGTGGGCCTGTTCAGTCGGGAGTTTTACCAGGATGTGCACCGGGCGCTGAAGCCAGATGGCTTATTTGTACAACAGACGGAATCCCCGTTCTATCATCGGCCTCTCATTTCGCGGATTTATCATGATATTGCGGATTTCTTTCCGATCACCCGCCTGTATTTGGCCAATATTCCTTTATATCCAGGCGGTCTGCACAGCTTCACCATCGGGTCAAAACAGTATGATCCCCTGCAGGCGTCGGTGCCTGAACTCTTGCCGTTCGCAACTCGTTATTATAATTCGGATCTTCATAAAAGCTGCTTCGTCTTGCCCAATTGTGTGGCGGAACTGACCAAATAACCATTAACATGGGGGAGCCCGTGGTGAACAAAAGGACGTCGTGGAGACGTCCTTTTGTTATGGCTATTTGAGGTTTTCCGGATTCAGTCCCGCGAGTTCTGGCAGAACAAATTGTCCGTCTTTGCGGATCAACCGATCATCAAACCAGATTTCGCCGCCGCCCCAATCCGGTGACTGGATACAGACCAAATCCCAATGAATGGCGGAACGATTGCCATTGTCGGCTTCTTCATAGGCACAGCCGGGTGTGAAGTGAAAGCTTCCCCGGATCTTTTCATCGAACAGGATATCCTTCATCGGTTTGGTGATGAAAGGATTGACACCAAGCGCAAATTCGCCGATGTAGCGGGCACCTTCGTCAGTGTTGAATACATCGGTGATGCGTTCGCTCAGGTTGGCGGTCGAGTCGATGATCCGACCGTTTTCGAATGTCAGGCGAACGTTTTCGTATACAATCCCCTGATAAATAGAAGGGGTGTTGTAACTGAGAATTCCGTTGACGGAGTCGCGCACGGGGGCGGTATATACTTCGCCGTCCGGAATGTTGCGAAGACCGGAACATTTGACGACGGGAATATCTTTGATGGAGAACGAAAGATCCGTTCCCGGACCAATAATCCGAACCCGGTCGGTTTTTCCCATCAATTCAACCAGCGGAGTCATGGCCCGGTCCATTTTGGCATAGTCGAGATTGCAGACATTGTAATAAAAGTCTTCGAAAGCTTCGCTGCTGAGACCGGCCAGTTGGGCCATGGCGGAGTTGGGCCAACGCAGCACACACCATTTGGTGTTCTTGACCCGAATATCCGAGTGAACCGGTTTTGACCAGTGCTGCTGGTACAGTTTCAACTTTTCGGCCGGTACGTCCGACAGCTCGCTGATATTATGACTGGCCCGGACCCCGATATAGGCTCTNNCGACCGATTCCCAGCCGGCGATGGCCTGCATCTGTTCCAGCGAGGCGCCGGACAGCAGCTTGCGTTGCAGGCGGTTGTTTTTCAGTGACAGATAAGGGACTCCGCCAGCCGCATAGGCTTCGTCAATCAAGGCCTGGGCGAGCGGCTCCGCATCGTCGAACATTTCGATCAGTATGTTTTCGCCCGGTTGCAGGTCGGTGGAATAACGAATCAGATTTTTGGCTAGAGTAACTGTGCGCGGATCCATGAACATCTTCCTTTCCTTTGCGTGAGAGACTGATTTCCTACGTGCTTATTATACCACGTGGCCCGGAAAACTATTTTTTTGTTTTTCCACTACGGCATTGATTTTTTTCGAAGGGTCCTTTATAAT
>DCTI01000099.1 GCA_002329525.1 Negativicutes bacterium UBA1444 | reverse complement strand
CGGTTTTGGTGCCGGGCGGCTGGCGGCCATGATCAACCGGTTGAGGTGACGGGATGAAAACAGTATATTTGGATGCGTTTTCGGGCCTGAGCGGCAACATGTTCCTGGGCGCGCTGGTGGACGCCGGCGTGCCGGCGGCGGCCCTGCGCGAAACCATCGCCAAAATCGATCTGAAAGGGTTCGAACTGAAAATCGGCTCGGCCAACAAATGCGGCATTCAGGCCACCCATATCGACGTGGACCTGACGAGCCGGCATCATCATCGCGGTCTGACCGACATCGTGAAACTGATCCGGGCGGCCGACCTGCCGGACCCGGTGAAGGATAAGGCCTGCCTGGTGTTCGAGCGGCTGGGGGCGGCGGAGGCCAAGGTGCACGGCATGCCGCTGGAGAAAGTTCATTTTCACGAGGTGGGCGCGGTTGACGCGATCATCGATATTGTGGGCACGGTGTTCGGCTTTCATTATCTGGGAATCGAACGGATTTTTTGTTCGCCGCTGCGAGTCGGCCGCGGCTTCGTCAAGGCCGCCCACGGCGTCATGCCGATTCCGGCGCCGGCGACGGCGGAACTGCTGCACAGGATTCCCTGGTATCCCGGCGATATCGACCGGGAACTGGTGACGCCCACGGGTGCGGCCCTGGTTGCGGAACTGTGCAGTGGCTTCGGCGACCGTCCGGCCGGTTTTTTGGCGGAGAAGACGGCCTACGGGGCCGGCACCTGGGATCTGATCATTCCGAATGTGCTGCGGCTGCAGATCGGCACGACGCCGGCGGAAAAGGACCGGGACAGCAAATGGCTGCTGGCGGCCAATGTGGATGACAGCACGCCGGAAGTGATTTCCTATGTGATCGACAAACTGATGGCGGCGGGGGCGGTGGACGCCTGGATCACGCCGATCATCATGAAAAAGGGCCGGCCGGCGTTCCTCCTGTCCGCCCTGGCCGACGAATCGTGCAAAGGTAAAGTGGAGGATGTCGTGTTTGCCGAGACTTCCAGCATCGGCGTGCGCTGGCAGGAGGTGCAACGGACGGTGGCCGACCGCAGCATCGTGCCGGTCGCGACGGAATGGGGCTCGGTCGGGGTCAAGGTGGCCGAGCGCAACGGGCAGGTCATCAACATCGCGCCGGAGTTCGGCGATTGCCGGGTGCTGGCCGAGCAGACCGGCGCGCCTCTGAAGAAGATTTACCAGGCGGCGCTGAACGCGTGGAGCGCGCTGAAGCGATGAGCTCGTTCGCCGAATATGTCCTGGGTATCAAGGATAAACTTAATCACGGCGGACTACGGACCGGGGCGGAAAAGCCGGTTCCCTACGGGCTGCGGATCGATGTGGAGGACGGCGGCACGACGGTTCCCGTCACCCTGTATGAAGGCAAGAAAGGCTTTTCGGCGGTGGTCGCCGGCAAGGCCGGGCCGCTGAAGGAGACGGTGGAGGGCCTGCTCCGGGGCGCGCCGCCGGTCGGCAATACCGTCGGCAAACCTTATGGCTTCGAAGATCTGACCGGGTACGAGGCTGGCTGGATCGGCACCGACGAATCCGGCAAGGGCGATGTGTTCGGACCGCTGGTGGTGGCGGCGGTGGCGGTGAAGCCGGACACGGTGGCGGCGTTGACCGGCATCGGCGTTAAGGACTGCAAGCAGCTGTCCGACAAGAAGGCCGGCGAACTGGCCGGACAGATCCGCCGGATCTGCGCCGGACAGTACCAGGAGCTGCTGCTGCTGCCGGAACGCTATAACAGTCTGTATGCGGCGATGAAAAGCGAAGGAAAGAATCTCAACCATTTAATGGCCTGGGCCCATGCCCGGGTGCTGGAGGATGTGCTGGAGAAGGTTCCCTGCCGATTTGCGATTGCCGATCAATTCGCCGATGTGAGATTTGTCGAATCGCGATTAATGGCCCGCGGCAGGGCCATTGTTCTTGTCCAGAAACCGCGGGCCGAACAGAACATCGCGGTGGCGGCCGCTTCAGTGCTGGCCCGCGATGCTTTCCTCCGCAACCTGGCGCTGTTGTCGCAGCGCTTCGGCCTGGAATTGCCCAAAGGCGCCGGCAGCCAGGTGAACGAGGCCATTCCGCGGTTTGTCGCCGCCCACGGCAAGGCGGCCCTGAAAGAGGTCGCGAAAATTCATTTCAAAACGTTTGAAGGAGTCTTATGAACATGAAGGCAGTTGTATTGTTATCCGGGGGACTGGATTCGACGGTGTGCATGGCGGTGGCCCGCAGCCGCGGCTTTGAACTATATCCCATCAGTTTCAACTACCAGCAGCGCCACCAGCGCGAACTGGACTGCGCCCGGCGGGTGGCCGAACATTTCGGTGCGGCGCGGCATCTGGTGATCGACACGAATATGGCGGCGATCGGCGGCAGCGCGCTGACGGACCCGGCCCTCGGCGTTCCCGACGGTGACGTGAACCGCCACGATATTCCCATCACCTACGTGCCGGCCCGCAATTTGATTTTTCTCAGCTATGCCCTGGGCTACGCCGAAGTGGTCGGCGCCGACCATATCTTTATCGGCGTGAACGCGCTCGACTATTCCGGCTATCCCGACTGTCGGCCGGAGTTTATCCGCCTGTTCCAGCAACTGGCCGACTATTCGACGAAAGCGACGACCGCCGACGGCCGCCGGATCGTCGTCGACACGCCGCTTTTGGGACTGTCCAAGAAAGACATTATCCTGTTGGGGACCGAGCTGGGCGCGCCGCTGGAATTGACGACCAGTTGCTACCGGGGCGGCGAGTCTGCCTGCGGTTCCTGCGACAGCTGCCTGCTGCGGCTCAAGGGATTCGCCGAGGCGGGGCTGCGTGATCCGATACCGTATGCGGGGAGGGAAAACGGATGAAGGATGTGCAAAATCTGGCGGATGTCCGGGGGATTCCCAT
>DCTI01000070.1:2198-14476 GCA_002329525.1 Negativicutes bacterium UBA1444 | reverse complement strand
AACCATCCGGCTGATCTTGACCAGGCTCACAATCCCGGTCAATCCTTCCTTGGTCAAAACAACGCTGGCAGCGCCCTTCGCCACGTCGGTGGCGGTACTTACCGCAATCCCCACATCGGCTTGCCGGAGGGCCGGCGCGTCATTCACCCCATCCCCCGTCATTCCGACGACATGCCCAATACTTTGCAGGCTACGGACAATCAGGTATTTATCTTCCGGGAAAACCTCAGCGATTCCGTCACATTCCTCGATCAGGCGGCCGGCTTTTTCGAGATCCTTATGAAGGAGTTCCCGGACATCCTTGGCGAGAATCACGTTGTCGCCGATGCCGACCGAGGCTGCAATCGACCGGGCTGTGGGCNNAGCGTCCGGGCTTCTGCGATCATGCGAGCGGAGTCCGGCCGCGGACTGTCTGCGAGAGCAACCAGCCCGGCCAACCGGGGCGGGCCGGAAGCCTCCGCGACGGCCAGGGCCAAAGTCCGGTATCCCTGCGCGGCGAAATTGTCATTTCTGGCGCGAACCCAATCAGCCGGCGCGTGCTCCGGACCGCACATTTCCACAACCGTGGAGACTGCCCCCTTTATGACCCGGTATTCCTTTTCGCTGTCGCGCAACATCGCCTCGGTTCGCCGGGTTTCCGGGCTGAAAGGAATAAAGTGCAGGATTCCGGCGCCCGTCGTATCGATTCCTTTCGCCGATGCGGCATTGATAAAAGCCATGTCGATCGGGTCTTTATCCGCCGGCTGCGATGCCATGCGGCCATATCTCAGCAAGGTGGCCTCGTCAAACCCGTCCGCCGGCGCGAAGGCTACTATGCTCAGCCGGTTCTGGGTGATGGTGCCGGTTTTGTCCACGCAGAACACATCGACCATCGACGCGCTCTCGGATGACGTCAGCCTGGTTACGAGCACGCCTTCCCGGGATAACGACCGGGCCCCCAGCGCCGTGGAAACCGTCATCATTACCGGAAGTGCCACCGGGACGGCGGACAGGAGCACCACCAATATAAGCGGCAGCACCTCGGAGAATGGAATGTGACGGTAGACCGCGACCGCGATTCCCACCAGCGAGAGTATGAGAACGATGGTGAACAGGCCCTTTACAACGCGGGCGATGATGTCTTCGATCTGCAGGTTCGGATGGGCGATCTGGACCAGCTCGACAGTTTTTCCAAAATAGGTATGCGGTCCCGTAGCGGCAACAATTCCAGTGGCCTCGCCACGCCGCACGGTGGAACCGCTGCTCACGGACTGGCCCACCGCTTTCGTTACGTCGCGGGATTCACCGGTCAATGCCGACTGGTCCACGTTCAATTCGCCGTCGAACAGCTGCGTGTCGGCCGGGACGAAATCACCGGTACGCAGGCGAAGAATATCGCCGGGAACGAGTTCGCGGGCGGGAACCGTACCCCATACGCCGTCCCGCAGGACTTTCGCCTGGACCTGCAGTTGCTGCTTCAACTCATCGACGGCGGTCTGCGCCTGCCGCTCTTCCCAGAATCCCAGAACGGCATTGACGACCAGCAGGGCCGCTATAACGAACATGTCCGAATACTTTTCCAAATACCAGGACAGGAAGATCATCAGTTCCAGCATCCATGCGGAAATACCCCAGAACTTTTTGGCGAACATTCGGAGCGCATGCGGCTTGTGCTCGGCAACTTCATTATACCCATACTGGGTAAGACGATGTTGCGCCTCGGCGGTTGTCAGCCCCTTATTCATGTTTGTGCCAAGCCGGCGCGCCGTTTCGTCCGGCAGTGCGGTGCTGGCATCTACTTGAGAAACCGTCGTTTGCCCTTTGACAGTCATCGGCGTAACCTCCCCATTGACTGACTACGATTTTCTTTCGACAAGTCTGGATATCATTCCTGTTATAAATTACTGCTATCGAGTCGGAATAGAATAATATTCCAGATTGTCCTTCCCATGTGGTAAGATAATGAAAAAGAGTGAGCACCATCATTTTTTGTGTAACAAGAGGTGAAAGATGGTTACTCAACCGCAACCGACTGAAATGCAGGTTTCCGATCAACTCGTTCGGCTGGCCCGTGTCGATGCCGATAAAGGACTGAGTGCGCTGGAATCCGGCGTAGACGGACTGAGCACAGCTGAAGCCGCGTTGCGACTGAAACAATATGGGCCGAACGAGATTGCGCAGGAAAAGAAAAAGAACATTCTGGTGCGCCTGTCGGACAATGCTAAAAATCCGCTGGTCATCTTGCTGACGGTGCTGGCGGCAGTTTCTTTTGCCACCGACGATATGCGGGCGACGATTGTTATTATGGTGATGGTTGTTCTGGGGGTGGTGCTGCGATTCTATCAAGAAATGCGCGCCGACGATGCCGCCGCGGAACTCAAGGCCATGGTCGCCATCAAATCCACAGTGGTGAGAGATGGCCAGGAGATGGAAGTGCCGCTCCATAATCTTGTCCCGGGTGATGTCGTCCGTTTGGCAGCCGGGGATATGGTGCCAGGGGATGTACGGGTGCTTTCCGCAAAAGATTTATTTCTCAACCAGGCGGCGCTGACGGGAGAGTCAATATCGGTAGAGAAAATCGCCGCCACCGTTTCTGCCGAAGATGTTGAAAATCCGCTGGATTTACCCAATATTTGCTTTCTTGGTTCCAACGTGGAGAGTGGATCGGCCACAGCCGTCGTAATTCATACCGGCGATAGGACATATTTGGGAGCGTTGGCGGCCAGCATCGTTGGCGAACGCGAAATGACCAGCTTTGATCTCGGGGTCAACAAATTCACCTGGCTGATGATCCGGTTCATTGGCGTGATGGTTCCGGCAGTTTTCGTAATCAATGGTTTGAGCAGGCATGACTGGGTGGAGGCTTTTTTGTTCGCGGTGGCCGTGGCCGTCGGGCTGACTCCGGAGATGCTGCCGATGATTGTGACCGTCAATCTGTCCAAGGGCGCTATTGCGATGGCAGGAAAGAAGGTCATCGTGAAACGCCTGAACTCCATCCAGAACATCGGCGCCATGGACGTGCTGTGTACGGACAAGACCGGGACCATCACCGAGGGACGGATTGTTCTGGAGCGGCACATGGATGTGAATGGCCGGGAAAGCGAACGGGTTCTGCAGTACGGATACATGAACAGCTATTACCATACCGGGCTGAAGAACTTAATGGATGAGGCCATTTTGGACCATGGGCACCTTGAGGAGGATCTCAAGGTTAAAACGAATTTTCGTAAGATTGATGAAATCCCGTTTGATTTTAATCGCCGTCGCATGTCGGTGATCCTTGAGGACAAACAAGACCAGCACATCCTCATCTGCAAGGGTGCGGTGGAGGAAATCACCAATCTTTCGACGACTGTTGAAATTGACGGCAAGGCGTTGAGCGTCAAACCCGAGTACGCCGCGCAGCGCAAGCAACTGGTGAGTGATCTGAATGCGCAGGGATTTCGGGTCGTGGCGATTGCATACAAGGTTATGCCTGCCGGTGATAGCGACGAACCCCATTATGAAGTGAGCGACGAGAAAGATCTGACGCTGCTCGGCTATCTGGCATTCCTAGATCCGCCGAAAGAAAGCGCGATGGAAGCTTTGAAACGGTTGCGCGATCTGAAAGTGGAAGTCAAAATCCTTACCGGCGACAATGACGTCGTTACTACATACATTTGCGGCAAAGTGGGTATGCCGGTGGAACATATTTTGCTCGGTTCGCAAATCGAAGCAATGAGTGAGAGTCAACTGTCCGCAGCTGCGGCTGCAACCCGCATATTTGCCAAGTTGGCGCCGGCGCAAAAAGAACGCATCGTGCGCACACTGCAAAAAAACGGCAGTGTGGTGGGGTTCATGGGAGACGGCATCAACGACGCACCGGCGTTGAAGGCTGCCGATGTGGGGATTTCCGTTAACAGTGCGGTAGACATCGCCAAAGAGTCGTCAGATATCATACTGCTGGAAAACGATCTGCTGGTACTCGAACAGGGAGTGCGGGAAGGGCGGCGAGTATTCGGCAATATCCTCAAGTACATCAAAATGGCGGCCAGTTCCAACTTCGGCAACATGTTCAGTGTGGTGGGGGCCAGCGCATTTCTGCCCTTTCTGCCGATGTTGCCGGTGCAGGTGCTGATCAACAATCTGCTGTACGACTTTTCGCAGGTACCGATTCCTACGGATGAGGTGGATGCCGAGTGGCTGGTCAAACCGCGAAAATGGGAAATCGGCAATCTCCGGCGCTTCATCCTGTTCATTGGCCCGATCAGTTCGATCTTCGATTATGCCACTTTTTGCATCATGTTGTATGTATTCAATTGCTGGAACAATCCGGATCTATTTCACACTGGTTGGTTCGTGGAGTCTCTGTTTACCCAGACGTTGATCATCCACATCATTCGAACCAACAAAATCCCTTTCCTTCAGAGCTGGGCCAGCCGCCCGCTGCTCCTTGGCTCCCTGGTCATCGTCACGGTGGGCGCATGGCTCACAGTATCGCCGTTGGCCGACATGCTGGGATTTGTCCCGCTGCCGACACTGTTCTGGCTGCTGTTGGCGATTATGCTGGCATGTTATGTCGCACTGACGCAGTTGGTGAAAAATTGGTTCATCGCCAGGTATCCGGAATGATAAATTTGGTGGATGCAGTATCTTGCGGAATAAAAAATAATCTGGTAAAATCCATTTTAATAAAATAATTCAGGATCAGACTGCCGCAACGCGGTGTGTCGGGCTGAAAAGCAGCAGGTTTGCCTGTGGGACCACGAAAATGGTTCTACAGGCTATTTTTATCCTTCGTACAGCCTGTAAGATCCCGCCCTCTTAGGTCGGGGATAAACAGGCTGTAGCTCGAAATAAATTCGACTAAAGATTCTGGTGGCGTTAAAACGCCATCTGAATCAAGTCTCCATTTATGAGGAGGACGGTTTATGCCGGATCAAAATTTGCGTCAAGTGAAGCGGGTACTCTGGGTGATCCTGTTTGCCAATCTGGCTGTGGCCGGCGTGAAAATCATCGCCGGCGAACTCATTGCCAGCGCCAGCCTGACGGCGGATGGATTTCATTCCCTGACTGACGGCATTTCGAATATCGTCGGACTGATTGGAATACAATTTGCGGCGCAGCCTCTGGATGGCAAGCATCCTTATGGACACCGGAAGTATGAACACCTGACCGGGTTGTTTATCGGCTTCATGCTGCTATTGATCGGCGGGTTCGTTATCCATGAAGCCTTTGATAAATTTATGAACCCAGCGGTTCCGGATATTACGACGGAAAGTCTGGTTGCTTTGATCGGGACTCTGTTTGTGAATCTGTATGTCTGCATCTACGAATACAGGCAGGGGCAAAAGCTCGGGAGTCCGATCCTGGTTTCCGATTCGCTGCATACCCGCAGCGATGTTTATGTTTCCCTCAGCGTACTGGCGACTCTTATCGGCATAAAGTTCGGCTTGCCGGCCGTCATCGACCCCATTGCTTCGCTCGTGGTCGCCGCCTTTATTCTCCGCGCCGCCGCTGAGATTATTCGCTCCACCAGCGATGTGCTGGTCGACAAAGCGGTGGTAACTGATACCGAATTGATTCGGGAGATCGCCTTCAGTTTTCCGGAAGTGAAGGATATCCATAATATTCGCAGCCGTGGCAGTGAGCAAGAGCTCTACATTGATATGCACCTACTGGTTGACCCGACAATGGAGCTGGCGACTTCCCACCGGCTGTCCCACGAAATTGAACGAGAGATACGCCGGCGCCTGCAAGCGGGAGCCCATGTCATGATCCACATGGAGCCATTCCGGAAAGGCTAATGGAGTTTGATAAAATCAGCTTGCAACTGCAAGTGGAAAATGGCTTGAGCGGGAGGCGTATTAGCATGGCGAATTTGAAAAAAATTCTGGTTGCATACGATGGATCGTCACACAGCAAAGCGGCCCTGGGTTGGGCGATGCTGCTTGGCAATTATGACAATGCCGAGTTGGACGTGATCAAGGTGTTCGAGCCCAATGACCCGCCTCCCGCTGCTTTTACCGCCCCGAGGGTTGAACAGTACGCCGAGATCGAAGAAGAAGATCGCCAAATGCTGAAAGACGTAGAGGCCGAATGCAAAAGACGCTGTAAGCTGAAAGTGCATGTGGATTTGCTTTTGGGATACGTCGCGTCGACCCTTCTTGACTATGCCGTACAGAATGAGGTTGATTTGATCGTCGCCGGGACTCGGGGGCATGGGGTGATCGAAGGGATGCTCGTGGGAAGTGTGACGAATAGCATGGTGAGTTTGTCAAAAGTACCGGTATTGGTTGTGAAGGAACAGCAAGCCCCGACAAGCCTGAAAAATATCCTCGTGGCTTACGACGGCTCGGAAGCCGCCATGAACGCCTTGAATCTGGCCGTCGATATCGGCAGGAACGCCAACGCAAAATTGGTGGCTTTGAAGGTGAGTGATTCACTGGATAGTTGCACGGAAGCTGGAGCAGCGATGAGACTTAAAGCCACACTGGATGGCGTGGACGAGGCGGATAGGAAAGTGCTGGCGGAAGCCCAGGCAGCCGCAGCAGCCAAGGGGATGGAAATCGGTACGGAGCTTTTGGCGGGCGTGGACATCGCCGATACGATTCTTCAATATGCTGCGGAGCGCAATCCGGACATGATTGTTGCCGGCGCGGTTGGTCACGGTTTTCTTGGGGAGCTCATGATCGGCAGCGTTGTAAGAAATCTGATTAGCTCATCAAGGATTCCTGTTTTAACAGTGAAAAAAGCAATAACTTAAGGAAAATGTGGCGGTTAGTAACATCAATAAGGTGGATAAACGAAGAATATGCTTTCTTTGGCCAACGGAATTTCGCTTGCAAGAATAGTGCTGGTGTTGGTGCTCATTCTTGTGAAACCATTGAGCATAACGTTTTTTACCATCTATCTTGTTTGCGGGATCAGCGACGTTCTTGACGGGTATGTAGCAAGAAAAACCAACACAGTGAGCAGCCTGGGCGGAAAACTTGATTCGGTGGCTGATTTGATAATGGTCTTGGTCGTCTGCCTGCTGCTCTGTCCTTATGTATGGCCAGGACTGGCGAACGAAATTATTGTCTGGATCGTGATCATTGGGCTTATTAGGCTATTTTCGCTGCTGGTTGTCCGTGCGAAACATAAAACATTTGAAATACTCCACACTTATGGGAATAAGGCAACCGGGATTTTGCTGTTTGTTTCGCCGTTCTGTCTGGCTTACGGCAATATCCATATAAACTTGTTTGCCTACATCCTGTGTGGGGTGGCCAGTATGTCAGCGCTGGAAGAACTATGGATTCATCTGTCATCCCGCGATTTGCAGGCCGAGAAAAAAAGCATCTTCCGGGATTAAGCCGGGAAGATGCTTTACTTTTGACCATTTCGATTGGCAGTGCGGATGTTTTCTTGGCCTGTTTAAACAACTGGTCGACTAACTATTCGTCAGGCATTTTTGATCTTCCCCTGGACTACTGGCTAACGCTTCTGACTCGGCCATTTCCTGACGGCATTTTGCCAACAGACGCCATAAAATGACGGCTGCAAACAGAGCAGCGCCAGCTGTGGCCGCCGGATGGGCCCAGAAGACCTCCTTCTCCGTCCAATGCCCGGCGATCCAATAGGCCAGCGGCAACCGCAGCAGGAACAGATAAACTACCGCATACATCGTCATGTACAGCGGCCGCTTCAACCCCTGGGCGATTCCGCTCATCGCCATGCTGACCGGCATGAACAGCAGGGCTATTCCGGAAGCTTTCATGGCGAGGATGCCCAACGCTTTCAGTTCCGGCGCCGGTTGGAACAAAACCATCCAGGCTTCGGAAAACTCCATGAACAAGAATGAAACCACAGCGAAGAAGGCCCAGGCGAATTTCAGGAAAAATAGCAGTCCGGCCTTGATACGCCCGTAATCCCGCCGGCCGAAGTTGAAGCTGGTGAAAGCGGCCAGGGCATTGAACAACCCCATGGCCGGCAGCGTGATCATCAGTTCGGTGCGGGACATCAGATTCCAGGCACCAACCGCCACCGGTCCGAACCGGATCAGGATCATGTTCAGTAAGATTAGCACCAGCGGACTGACGAGATAGGCCATCGCTACAAAAGCGCCTTGTCCCGCGTTAATACGAGATTCGCTGAGGAAACTGCCTTGCGGTCTCCAGACCAAGTCGCCGGCTTGCTGTTGCAAATAATGTCGCAGATAGGCCGCGCAGAGCAACTGGGACAGGAAGGAAGCCGCCGCTGCGCCGGCCGTTCCCCAGTCGAAGACGAAGATAAACAATGGATCCAACGCCAGGTTGACGCCATTGCCCCATAACATTCCCTTCATGGGGGTCACTGTGTCGCCGCGGGATGTGAAAACGGCTTCACAGGCCATCACATATCCCATTACCGGAAATCCGGCCACCAGCCAAAACACATAGCCGATTCCGTAACCGGCAACTTCCGGCCCGGTTCCCATCAGGGCAAAAAAGCGGCTGGACACTTGAGGCAACATCAACGGCAAGAAACAGGCCATGACGGAAAGCATCAGCGGCAACATCGCGTCGGCGGTCCGTTTTGCCGCCGCCTCATCCGCGGCGCCCCGGGCATGGCTCATCAACACCATTGCGCCCATGGCGACGCCTTTGGACAGCGACATGGCCAGATAGGTCAGCGGCAACGCCAGCGAAACCGCGGCCAGCGGCAGGTCACCGAGCCAGGAAACATAGACGGTGTTGACATAAACGTATAGGTTCTGAAAAAACAGGGAGATCATCATGGGCAAGGCCAGACGGAACAGCACGGCGGATACCTTGCCCTGGGCCATATCCGGAGTTTGTTTCATTACACGTTCCCCTTTTCCATCTATGTTCGGCGGTCCCTGCTCATTTCCTGCCATTATTTCCAAAAACAACTTGCACGAGACGCAACCTGGAAGGAGTAGTAGGGTTTGGGGAAGAAACAATACATACAAATAAGCGAAGGGTGGTGGTCTTGGTGTTTAGCGAATTACCATTAAAAAAGGCCTTCATGCTGTTTGAACCGGGGCCGGTCATTCTGGTGGCTACGAATGATGGCGAAAAAAACAACCTGATGACAATTTCGTGGCATATGGTCACTGATTTTACGCCGCAACTGGCATTGACGACCGGCCCCTGGAACCATTCGTTCCATGCCTTGACGCAAACCCGGGAATGTGTGCTGGCGGTGCCAACCGTCGATATTGCCGAACGGGTAATCCGAATCGGCGACTGCTCAGGGAAGGATGTCGACAAGTTCAAAACATTTGAATTGACGCCATTGCCTGCCCGAAAAGTTGGCGCGCCGTTGGTGGCCGAATGCCTTGCCTGTCTGGAATGCCGGGTGACCGGATACCTTGAAGAACCCGGAATCTTTCTGTTACAGGGGGTACAGGCCTGGATTGACAAGAAACGGCAGGAGCGGCGCACGTTCCATGCCAATGGCGACGGCACGTTTGTGGTTGACGGGGAAACGATCAATCTGCGCCATCTAATGGCGGATAAGATTCCTGATGGTGTGTAGATTCGCGGGCAGCGAATTTTGGATAATTTCGGGGATGAATAAAGATCTACCCGCCAAGGGTTTCCTGATTTTGCGTCCGGACGGGTCCGTGAACCCGTCCGTGAACCCGTCCGTGAACCCATCTGCGGACCCGTCCGCGGACCCGTCAACATCAAAAAAACGCTGATAAATCAAGGCTGAGAGTGTACTATAAACATATAAACGTTAATACCTAAAAACATATAAAACAGTAAACTGTAAAACCTTCTTGTTTTCTTTTTTAAGATTGTCAGAAACACTGCGTCAATATTCCAGGAGTTTGATCCCGTGAACGTTAGTAGACGGGGGGAGCTTGATGAAAAGGTTCCGAAAGTTTGCCGCCAGTCTTGCCGTTTGTTTCGGCGCTGGAGCAGTGGGCGGTCTGTTCACCGGAACTTCGGTGAACAGCTGGTATCCCCGGTTGATCCGACCGGAGTTCGCGCCGCCGAACTGGGTGTTTGCGCCGGTTTGGAATAGTTTGTACCTGCTGATGGCGGTATCCCTGTATTTCATTTGGAGCAGCGACGGGCAAAAAACAAAAAGGCTCGCCCTGTTGGCGTTTGCGTTCCAGCTGTTCCTGAACATGGCCTGGTCGGCGGTTTTTTTCGGCCTGCGTTCGCCGGCCGGCGGCTTTTTGGTGATTCTTATCCTGATCGCGGCGATACTGTGGAATATCTTCCTGTTCGGACGGATTTCGCGCAAAAGCGCGCTGCTGTTGCTGCCCTATCTATGTTGGGTTGGTTTTGCCAGCTATTTGAACTACGGCTATTGGATTTTGAACCGATGATTCTCCGGTTTGGTTTGGAGTCGGGCAGAACTTGGTTCGTCCGTCGGTTGATCCCCAATTGGCAGGCCGTCTTGACTTTGCCGCCAGGAATGAATATGATACTCGTGGAATCCACAAGAAAGGGAGCATGACTTATCGGTAAATCGGAGTCTGTGGTCCGTGCGGAGCAGAGGCTGTCGCACTGATCACGAATAGCTGACGGCCTTTGCTCGATCCTGAATGAAATTTGGGAGGGAGCAACATGGGCTACAAAGCGGCCAATGACGTATTGCCGGCGACGCTGTTGCAACTGGTTCAGGAATACGTCGACGGTGAGTATCTGTATATTCCGCGCAAGGAAGGATGTCAGCGCAGCTGGGGCGAAGCCACAACCAGCCGCCAGGTCACCCGGCGGCGTAACGAGGAAATTCGCCGGCGCCACCAGGTGGGAGTGCCGGTGCGCCAACTGGCGGAAGCCTACTATCTGTCGCCGAAGACGGTGTATAAGATTGTCACCGGGTATATCCAGGAGTAATAAAGAGCGCCAGGAGGACGGGTCCTTTTGGCGCTCTTTTATTTCTGAAGCAAGATGGCGACCCCGACCGGCGGTCCGATGTGTTATACTGCGGGTGAAACCGTTCAGGGAGGAAAGAAAATGCAGCGATTGGATTTGAACTGTCTGGGATTGAGAGCCGCGCAGGCCGAGGCCGCTTGTGGGGAGGACGCGATCGGCCGGGTGGCGTCGCAATACCGTGACGGATATAAGGTTTGGACGGAGCAGGGCGAGGTAATGGCCGTGGTTGCCGGCCGGTTGCGTCATGCCGCGCTTCGGCCGGCGGAGTTTCCGGCGGTTGGTGATTTCGTGCTGCTGGAGCCAAATCCGGCGGGGCCGGCATTGATCCGGCAAGTGCTGCCGCGCCATAGCGCTCTGATTCGCCGGGCGGCCGGAACAGCTGGGCAGGAGCAGATGATCGCCGCCAATCTGGACACAGTGTTCATCTGCATGGCACTGAACGGTGACTACAATCCGCGCCGGCTGGAACGTTACCTCAGCCTGGTCTGGGACAGCGGCGCCCTGCCGGTTGTCGTGCTGACCAAAACCGACCTTTGCGACGATTTGGCCGCCAAACTGGCTGAGATTTCGTTCAGCGCCTGCGGCGCGCCGGTGTTGCCGGTGTGCAGCCTGGAGCAAGAGGGGGCGGCGGTGTTGACGGAATATCTGGAGCCGGGTCGGACAGTGGCCTTCATCGGTTCGTCCGGCGTCGGCAAGTCGACGCTGATCAACCGTTTGCTGGGAAGCGACGAACTGGCCAGCGGCGGTCTGCGGCGGGACGGCAAAGGACGGCACACGACCACCCGCCGGGAGATGATCGTTCTACCCGGCGGCGGCATCGTCATTGACACGCCGGGGATGCGGGAACTGGCGCTGGAAGGCGCGGATCTGGCGGCGGCGTTCGCCGACATCGCCGAACTGGCAGCCGATTGCCGGTTCAGCGATTGCACCCATGAGCGGGAGCCGGACTGCGCGGTGCTGCAGGCGGTGGCGGAGGGACGGTTGCCGGCGGCGCGCCTGGATTCCTGGCGCAAGTTGCGGCAGGAATCCCGTTATGCCGGACTGAATTCGCGCCAGATCGAGGAGGAAAAAACGACCGTTATGTTCGCTGCTGTCGGTGGCCGGAAAAATGCCCGCCAACTGATGAAAAACGCCAACAGGAAAAGGGGCCTTTGACGATGGTGCGTTCATTGTTTGCGAGTTGACATTGTCTGAACTGTGAAAGGTTCAGACGTTTTTTTTCGTCAAATCAAAAAATAATAGCGACCTCGATTCACGGAACTGCCGGCACTCATAAATCAATCCTGGTGTTGCCGTATTTTTCACTGACAATGCGGATAAAAACTTTGGCCGCCCTGGACACGTAAGCGTTCTTCTGCACAGCCACGCATAGTGTCCAGTAGGGTGTATACTCTTCCGCCACAAAGTAGTAGTCGGGAGAATAGATTCCCGGAAAGA
>DCTI01000070.1:0-2163 GCA_002329525.1 Negativicutes bacterium UBA1444 | reverse complement strand
TCACAGGCTAAGCGACGGGCCGTTTCATAGCTTTTGGTCGTTAATATGACAGGCGGATGGATCTGGGCTTTGTGAAGGATCAGGTCGGCAACTTGCCGGATTTTTTGTAGCTTGGTCACCATGACGAAAGGCTCGCCAGCGAATTTTGTCAGATCGATCTGTGGATAAGCGGCGCCGGCACGGGCACGGGCGAACTGCTTGAGCGGGTGGCCCTTTTTTGTCACCAGGACGAGCGNNATAAAAGTCGGTATTCGTATGGCTGGAGCTTTCCTCATGGGGAAGCATGTGCATGAGCGCAAAGTCGACCTCGCCCGAAGACAGGGATTTCTCTAACTCCGTGGAGTTCTTTTCGACGATGGCAAGCTCGATATTTGGACAAAGCTCTTTGAATACGGGCAAGACGACCGGCAAAATAAAGGTTGCCAGATATACGGTGATGCCGATGGTTACCCGCCCTTTCTTCAGGTTGTTGATGTCACTGACTTCGATTTCAAAGTCGTTATAGATTTTCAAGATATCCTGGGCAACCTGATAATAACGCTCGCCGGCAAAAGTCAGAACCAGGCCGGTGCTGGTGCGCTGAAACAATCGCGTGCCCAGCGCCGACTCGATTTTTTGGACGCAACTGCTGAGGGAAGGCTGCGTCATGAATAATTTCTTTGCTGCACCCGAAATACTCCGTTCTTCGGCGATTGTCTTCACATATAGAAGTTCACGCTCTGTCAAAATCGGCACCTCGCTATAGAAAAAAGTTATGGGGATTATAAAACAAGAAGTATTTGAGTATATGCTGCCCTCATTATATAATCGAACCCGACAAGGGACAAGAATATTCGAAAAATTTTCCGCGGGTCTGTTGAAATTGAAGAAGAGGGAGAGTGAGACGTAATGTTGTTGGCAATCGGAGGAATTATTGTACTGGGTACAATTTTTCTGATGGTGAAACAGTACGAAACCCGGCTGGTGATGTTTTGCGCCGGGATGCTGATGGCGCTCGTAGCCGGCGACCCCATGGCGGGATTCAAGGCGTTTTCGCACGCGATGCAGGAAAACAAGCTATTCGAGTCCATTATCAGCGTGATGGGGTTTGCCATGGTCATGAAATTGACCGAGTGCGACAAGCACCTGATCTATTGGCTGGCCAAGGGCTTGAAACGAGTCGGCCCGCTCCTCATTCCCGGTGCGACTCTGGTGACCTTTTTCATCAATACTTCCATTACCAGTTCGGCCGGTTGCTCGGCAGCTGTCGGCACGATCATTATTCCGCTGCTGATGGCGGCCGGAATCCATCCGGCGATTGCGGCAGCCAGCGTTTATGCGGGAACCTATGGCGCAATGTTCAATCCCGGTTATGCCCAGATCGCCATTGTGGCCAATGTTGCGAAAGCCTCCCCGATGGAAGTCGTGGGCAATCATTTTGTACCGTTATTATTGTCTGGTGTAATCGGCGCGTTTAGCTTGCTGGCTTATGCATATATCCGCAAAGAGAACAAGAACTGTAAACCGACCGGCGGCAACGTGATCGATACCACGCTGGAGTTCAAAGTCAATTATCTGCGGGCGATTGTGCCGATTATTCCCCTGGTGATCCTGCTGCTTGGCAGCATGAACGTTGTCGCGGCTTTCAAGCAACTGGGCATTTCCCATGCTATGATCATCGGTGTTTTTTGCGCTTTCGGCGTGACGCGGGTCAGCCCGGCCAAAATTTCCAAGGAGTTCTGGCATGGCGTGGGTGATTCCTTCGGACACATATTTGGCATCATCATCTGCGCTTTGGTATTCGTCGGCGGGATGAACGCCATCGGTTTGATCAAGGCGCTGACGGCCTATATGATCAGCAATCCGTCCATTGCCAAGGTGAGCTCGGCATTCGGTCCGTTTTTGCTGGCGGTGATGAGCGGCTCCGGCGATGCGGCGGCGGTTGCCTTCAATAAAGCAGTGACGCCGGATGCCGTCAAGTTTGGCCTGAACGCGATCGATATGGGCAGCATGGCGGCGATCGGCGGCGCCCTGGGCCGTTCCATGTCCCCGGTTGCCGGCGGCTTGATCATCTGCGCGACAATGGCCGGTGTATCGCCGATGGAAGTCGCGAAACGCAACGCCCCCGGGATGTTACTGGCTTGCATCGTTACCATGATTCTACTGCTGTACAAATAACAGAAA
>DCTI01000003.1 GCA_002329525.1 Negativicutes bacterium UBA1444 | reverse complement strand
GCGCCCTCAAGCGCCTGGTGGGGCTGGCGCCCCAGGACAACAACATGGAACGGGAGCTGACAGTGGAGGAAACGTTGCAGGTGTACGGGCGATTGTTTGGAGTAACGTCATTGCGGCAGCGGGTGGAGGAAACCATCGAAAGGTTTGTTTTGTCGGACATGCGGCGGAAACTGGTTCGCAACCTGTCCGGCGGAATGATGCGGCGGGCGCTGATTGCCCGAACTCTCATGGTCGAGCCGCAACTTTTGCTGCTCGATGAGCCGACCGTCGGGCTTGATCCGGATGTCCGGCATGAAATATGGGAAATCATTAAAAATCTGGCCCAGTCTGGGAAAACGATCGTGCTGACCACCCACTATATGGACGAGGCGGAAAAACTGTGCGATCAGATTGCCATGCTCAAAGACGGACAACTCGCGGTACTGGATACTCCGGCGGGGATTCGTGAACGCTTTGGCGGCGCCGATGGCGGTGGCGCGCTGGAGAATTTGTTCATTCAACTGGCGAAAGAAGGCCGTTCTTGATGGGTTGGTTGGCTGTTTATCAACGGGAAATCTTGATTCTGAAAAAGAAAATCGGCAACATGGGCTATGTCTTTTCCGCCACGATTTCGCCGTTTATATATTTGTTGGCTTTTGGGTTGGGCTTGGGCGGACGGGTCGAGGTGGATGGAGGGTATCTGCCGTTCTTGGTCAGCGGAATCGCCGGAATCACCGTCATGATGAATTCGTTTCAGCAGACGGCATCTTCGGTCAGTGTGGGAAAACTGTATTTTCATACGTTCCAAAGTGTGGTTTTGAGCCCGGTGCGACCCGCGGAAGTAGTGCTGGGGATTGTATTGGCCGGCGTGGTCAGAGGATTGGTGTTCGGTGCATTGATCTTTGTCATGGCTTGGGGCGTTTTCGGCGCTATTTCTTTGGCTGTTCCGGGGATAGCCGGCGCCGTCGTCGGTGCATTTTGCTTCAGCGCCATGGGAACCGTGACGGGTCTTTTGGTCAAACATCCGGATGATGTCGCACTGGTAAACAACTTTTTTATTACACCGATGACGTTTTTTGGCGGTTCGTTTTTTCCATTGCAGAACCTGCCGTCTTGGCTGGCTGCGGTGGCCGGCTTGTTTCCGATCGGTTCCCTGAATTTTTTGCTTCGAACTTCGAGCTGGGATATCGCCGCCTGGAAAGCGATCGGTGTTTTGAGCTCGCTTACGGGGATTTTTTTTGCCGCATCCGTGTGGATCTATTCCAGTTACAGCGAATGACAATACTGTCTTTTTTCGCAAACTATAACGGGGAGGGCTGAATCATGAATGAGATGAATGATCTGATCCGCCAATATCGCGATTGCCTGGAACAAGTCCGGGAGCAAGCTAAGCTTTGCGATTCGGTATCGCTTATGGAGCAGATGACGCTGCTGCTCAGCATTGCCTGCGCCATTTACCGTNNTGGCGCGGAATGAGGGGCTGATTGCCGGCGCCCGTTCGATGATGCAAAACACGACGGCGATTATGTTGAATCTGGGCGAAATACTGTCGCATCAACAGTTGGATCTACCGACGGCTGCGGCGGGAATCCTATCGGCATTCGAGGTCGTGAATCCGGCGCGGCGATANNTATAATTAATCATGAAAATAATTTATGACTGTCCAGCTATCTAAATAATTGACTATGATTGAAAATTTGGATAGAATGGGCTTGGAAATAATTTGGATTCCGCTGTTACCATGATAAAACGACCGATATCGGCCGCATAGCATTTCAAAGGGCAAACTTGTTTAAAGACAAGGACGCAAAACCATGGGTCTAAGAGTAAAGCATTTTGCTGATGACCGCCAGGTTGCATTCTTCGCAAGAATACAACCGGCGTTTTTTATTATTTGGGTTGACCCGGGGCAAGCGGAGGGGTATGATTAACTTACGGATTAATAGGAACGGTTCCTATTAGCGTTTGCCCCGTTTTAACAAAGATTAAATTCAGGAGATGAGGAAATGGAGTACCAGGACAAAACACTCAAATGCAAGGAGTGCGGCGCGGAATTCATCTTTTCCGCCGGCGAACAGGCTTTCTACGCCGAAAAAGGCTTCGAAAACGAACCGGCGCGTTGCCCTGCCTGCCGCTCGGCCCGGAAACAGCGTCAGAGCAACAATGAAGGCCGGGAACGGGTCATGTATCCGGCTATTTGCAGTGAGTGCGGAGCGCCAACGGAAGTGCCGTTCGAACCGAAAACCGGCCGACCGATTTTGTGCCGCGAATGCTTCCGGCGCCAACGCGAACAGTACTGATTTACCAAGGGCTTCCGTGAAAACGGAGCCCTCTTCTTTTTGCAGGCGGCTGGAATAGGTTGATGCCTTGACTTTGCCGGCATTTCCCGCTATTATGGACAAAGCGGGATGCACCGCCAAACGTTGCTGAAGCGACGAAAAAAGAAACAGAGGGAAAGCCATGACGGTTTACCGGTTTCGTATGAAATCGCGACTTTCATGGCTGTTTTTGTTTATTTTTTAAAATAATGCATGGGCTGAAGCCACCGGAATTTTTTTAATGAACCGGAGTTGACCGTCTGAAGATGGCCGATTTCGGTTTTTATTTTTTTTGAAGGGAGGAATGGTTAAGGAAGTGTTGGCGATACGAAACGGCGCACGGGGAGCTGTGCTCATCGCCGCTGGGGTGCTGCTGCCGATGGTGTTTCATGCCGCCGGGGCCGCCGGTTCCATTTTTTTGCCGATGCACATCCCGGTTCTGATCTCAGGACTTCTGCTGGGACCGGCGGCGGGTTCACTGGTAGGCATATTGACGCCGGTCTGCAGTGCGTTGCTGACGGGTATGCCGCCTTTATTTCCGGCATTGCCGGTGATAATTCCCGAGCTGGCCGTTTATGGCGGAGTGTCCGGCACATTGCGGCGACACTGCGGTTTGTTTCCGGCGCTGATTGCCGCGATGCTGACGGGGCGGCTTGTCGCCGGCATGATGGTGTGGTTGCTGAGCCTGTTCGTGGCGCTGCCCTGGGCACCTTGGGCGTATCTGGCGGCCATGGTCGCTAAGGGAATTCCTGGAATGATTGTTCAGTTATTATTCGTTCCGTTATTGGTAAAACGTCTGGAAGGATGGATGCATGGATGAATCGAAAATATTATATGATACTGACAGTCCTGTTATTGACCGGATCGTGGCTGCTGCTGGCGCTACCTGCCCAGGCGGCCGAAATGCCGAACTACGATATGCAGGAAATAGTGATCGTTGGTGAAACGACGCAAACGCCGCTCCCAGAGGATACGATCAATCTTCACCACGTCAACCCGGCTAAAACCGCCACTTTGCCGGAAATATTGCGTCAGACCGCCGGCATCGACATTCAGCAGAGAAGCTCGGTCGGCGACAATCAGGACGGAACAGTCAAGTTACGGGGCTTCGATGCCCGACGTTTCACCGTCCTGCTCAACGGCCGTCCCGTCAACACGGCGGGAGTCATGGGTGGGTACTATATCGACTGGAATACCATTCCTCTGGACACGGTGGAAAAGATCCAGATCATCAAGGGCGGAAAATCCGCCGCTTACGGCAATACGCTGGGCGGCGTCATCAATATCGTGACGAAGGAAAAACCGTCGGGCGGCGAAGCCACGGTGATCCTCGGCGAGCAGGGCCGACAGGGTTATTATGTCCGCCAAGGCGGATCGAACGGCAATTTTACTTATGATATTTACGCCAACCACCAGTCTGCCGACGCCTATCTGCGCAACAACGACTTCAAGCAGGATCAGGTCGGCGGCCGGTTCGGCTGGGGCAGCGAGCAGGACAAATTCCTGATCGGACTGAATTATACGGAAACAAGGCGCGGCTTCATCGTGAAGAATGATCCGTCCCTGGCCAATTACGATTCCAGCTATCCGACGGCTCTGGGCGACACGATCTCGCCGGGTGGGCCGCAGACCACCGTGAATCCCGGCGCATACTGGAACAAGCGGAATTTCAATTACGACCTGACTTATCGCCACAAGACCCAAAACGGCCACTGGCAATTTGCCTATTACAAAAATGATGAGAAACGGCGGGAAGTGAATTACTCCGCCGCCGGGGTGCTGGTGCTGGACCGGGATGTCGTCACCGATACGTCCGACAGCTTCGCCTTTACCGGCAAGGAGAAACGAGACCGCCACGAGTTCGGTTATGGGCTGGAATACAAACGGCTGCGGTATGGCGACGGGACCTGGTATGTGAAGCCGGCGGGCTCCAGCGACATGTACCCATCCCAGAAGATCAATCTGTTTGGTATGTATCTCGACGACTCCTGGCAGCTCAACCAACGCTGGAGCGCTTACGCCGGTCTGCGCTACGACAGCTACAGCGGCGGGNNTCTCCAGCGGCAGCGCCCTGTCGCCCAAGCTGAGTTTTGCCTGGAAGAACGATGCCGCCACCACGACCTACATTTCGGTGAATCGGCTGTGGCGGGCGCCGTCGATGGCCGAGTTCTATTGGTGGGGACAAAACTACAATTCCGGCTCTGGCGTCAACCCTTCCTATCACAAGGCCCTGAAACCGGAACAGGGCACCGGTTACGAGCTGGCCGTGGAACACAAATACAGCAAGCAGCACAGCGGCAAGGCCACGGTCTATTATCAGTCGGTGGATGATTTCATCCAGTTCCAGCATGTCTATCCGTTCTATTCCTACAACATCGACCATGTGAATCTTTGGGGCCTGGAGCTGGAGCATCGCTGGCAAATGGACAAACGCAATTCGTTGACGTTGGCGTATACCTATCAAAAGACGGAAAAGGCCGGACAAGTTGCGGCGGATAACAAAGGGCTGTCCGATGAGCTGGACTATCGTCCCCAGCATAAACTCGGCCTGACCTGGGCCTATGACGCGAAGCCGTGGCGGCTGCGTTATACCTTCAACTATGTGAGTCCGCAGCGGGACGGTCTGACGACGCCGGGAACCATCTACCGGATCAACGGCTATACGGTGCACAACATCGAGTTCGTCCGCGATCTTGGCGACAAGCGTACGCTGGGTCTGTACATCCAAAACCTGTTCGATCAGTCCTATGTCGAACAATACGGCTATCCGATGCCGGGACGACGTTTCCGCTTGTCGTTTACGCAGGCGTGGTGAGGGAAAAAATGCAACGCAATGACCGGGAATTCTTCAATGCCCTTGCGGAAAGCTGGGATACGACCCGCGCTCACGATCCGGCCAGGCTGCGGGAATTGATCGCCCGAACCGGTATCGGTTCCGGCGACACCGTGCTGGATATCGGCTGCGGCACCGGCGTGCTGATCCCGTTTCTGCGGGAACGCGTCGGGGATTCCGGCTGCGTCCTGGGGATCGATATCGCCGACAACATGGTGGAGCTCGCCGCCGGCAAGCTGGCGCGGTTCGACAATGTCGCCGTCCGGCGCGCCGATATTATGGAATTTTCCACGGATTGTCAATTCCAGCATGTGACGTGTCTGAACTTCTTTCCCCATATTCAGGACCGGCCGACGTTTTTGCGCAAGGTGATCGGTGAATGGCTGGCGCCGGGCGGAACCCTGCATGTTTTCCATGATATTTCCCGCGCCCGGGTCAACGCGATCCATGGCGAAAGCAAGACGGTGAAGGAAGATCGGCTGCCGCCGTGCGGTGAGGTCGGCGAGCTGTTCCGGGCGGCGGGGTTTATCCTAGAGGCCTGCTTTGAGACGGATGAGAGCTATTTCGTGCAGGGGCGGAAACCTGCGATGCCTTGACAGTACCGGTGGTTCCCGCTATGATGGGGTGTAGCGGGATGCACCGCTATACGCCGCTGAAGCGGCGACAGTAGAAACAAAGATTAGGCCATGAAGGTTTATCGGTTTCGTCGGAAATCGTTGCTTTCATGGCTTTTTTCTTCAAAGATAATTAACGGAGGAATGAAAGATGGCGTTCAAAAAAAACAAACTGGCAATCGTTGGTGTAGGACATGTCGGGTCGGCGGTGTTGAATTGCGCATTGTCATTGGGTATGGCAGCGGATATCGCGCTGATTGATATCATTGAAAAGAAGGCCATTGGCGAAGCGTTGGACGCGAGCCACGGAGCGCCTTTCGGCTTCACTCCCAACACGTATGTCCATGCGGGCGGATATGAAGAATGCCGCGACGCCGACGTAATCATCGTTGCCGCCGGTCCCAGCATCCTGCCGGGAGAAAACTTGGATCGCTTGCTGCTTGCCGAGCGCAATGTAAAGACAATTCGCGATGTGATGACAGAAATCTCGAAATACACCCAAGACGCCATAATTATCATGATCACCAACCCTTTGGACATTACGGCCTATTGCGCTCAAAATCTGTTCGGTTATCCGAAACACAAGATTTTCGGCACGGGCACGTCTTTGGAGACGGCGCGTTTGCGCCGGATCTTGGGCAACAAATACCGGGTGGATCCGAAGAATGTCCATGGTTATATGCTGGGCGAGCACGGCAATTCGGCATTTCCGGCCTGGAGTCTGGTCAGCGTCGCCGGAATCCGGCAGGATCGGCNNCCCCGCCGAGCCGCTGGATCGTGAAAAAGTCGGCGCGGAAGTCGTCAATGTCGCATACGATGTTCTCATTTTCAAGGGGTGCACCAATTCTGGCATCGCCATGGTCGCTTGCCGGCTGGCCCGCGCGGTGTTTTACGACGAAAACGCGATTTTCCCGGTATCGACAACGTTGGCCGGCGAGTTCGGAATTGCCGACGTATCCTTGAGCCTGCCCTGCATCATCCATGCCGGTGGCGTCAAAACGAGATTGACCCCGCCGTTGACGGAAGAAGAAACGGCAAAATTGCGGATATGCGCGGAGAATATAACCCGGGTGCTGAAATCGGTCGGGGTGAAGAAGTAGGTCGACCAACCCCAATAGTAATGGAGGAATTTATCATGAAACAATCCGACCAAATCATTGAAAGGACAGAAAGGCTCGGTGCGGCCAACTATCGGCCGCTTCCCGTAGTCATCTCAAAAGCCGCCGGTGTTTGGGTCGAAGATTCCGAAGGCAATCGTTACATGGATATGTTGAGTTCTTATTCGGCGCTTAATCACGGACACTGTCATCCCAGGATTATTCAGGCGCTGAGGGAGCAAGCTGACAAAGTCACTTTGACTTCACGCGCATTTCACAATGATCAATTGTGCATTCTGTTTGAAAAACTGGCGGAGCTCACGGGAAAATCGATGTTTTTGCCGATGAATACCGGCGCGGAAGCAGTCGAGACTGCGGTGAAGGCGGCCCGGCGTTGGGCCGGCGATTGCAAGAACATTCCTGAAAATCAGGCGGAAATCATCGTGTGCAAAGGAAATTTTCATGGGCGGACCGTTACGGTCACTTCCTTTTCCTCAAGTGAAGAATATAAGCGCGGCTTTGGCCCGTTTACGCCCGGGTTTACAGTAATCCCGTACAACGACGCCGATGCCTTGCGGCGGGCAATTACTCCCCACACGGCTGCTTTTCTTGTTGAACCTATGCAGGGGGAAGCGGGCGTCATCATTCCCACCGAAGGTTATTTGCGGCAAGCCCGGGACATTTGCCGAAATAACAATGTCTTGTTCATTGCCGATGAAATCCAGACCGGTTTGGGTCGAACGGGCAAACTGTTCGCTTGTGATTGGGAAGACGTGATCCCCGATGTGTACATTCTTGGGAAGGCCTTGGGCGGTGGAGTCATGCCGATCTCCATTGTTGCCGCCAACCGCGATGTTTTAGGAGTATTCGAGCCCGGTTCGCACGGCTCGACGTTCGGCGGAAATCCCCTGGCCTGCGCCGTGGCCGTAGCGGCTATGGACGTTCTCGAAAGTGAGCGGCTGGTCGAAAAATCACGAGAAATGGGCGACTACTTCCTTCAAAGGCTACAGCATCTGCAAAATCCGCGGATCAAGGAGGTGCGGGGAAAAGGGCTGTTCATTGCTATTGAGTTGGACGCACCGGCACGTCCATATTGCGAACAACTTTTGAAACTCGGCCTGCTCTGCAAGGAAACCCACAATACCAACATTCGACTCACTCCGCCGCTTGTTATTTCAAAGGCGGAACTGGATTGGGCGTTCGGAAAAATTCAGCAAGTTCTCGGGTGACCGCAGGCGACGTATGCGCCTTGACTTCACCACCGCATCCGGGATATGATAAAAAGAACGGGATGCACCGTCAAGCGCCGCTGAAGCGACGAAAAGAGAAACAAAGGGAAGACCATGAAGGTTGACCGGTTTCGCCATGAAGCCGGCTTCCGCATGGCCTTTTTTGTGTAGCGAGTGCTAATGAAATGGCGGCGATTCCGGCAAGACGATGATACAGGAACAAGGAGGGGATATCATTGAAGAGCTTGGAAGGAAAGACAGTGTTCATCAGCGGCGCCGGCAGCGGCATCGGGGAAGCCTGCGCCGAAGCATTCGCCAAAGCCGGGGCGAGACTGATCTTATGCGGCAGAACTTTTGACAAATTGGCGAATCTGGCGGAGCGGTTGAATAAAGACTACGATTCGGACACATTGACGATGCTGCTGGACGTTCGGGACCGTAATCTGGTGACGGCGATGATTGATAATTTGGCGGATAACTGGCGCAATATTGACATTCTGATCAATAGCGCCGGCGGCGCCTTGGGACTGGACAAAATTCAGGAAGGGAACCTAGATGACTGGGACGCGATGATCGATACCAACATCAAGGGGCTATTGTACTTGACCCGAAAAATCGTGCCATTGATGCTGAAAAACCAAGCCAACGGTCATGTGGTCAATATCGGGTCGGTTGCGGGGATTCATGCCTATCCGGGCGGAGCGGTCTATTGTGCGACGAAAGCGGCCGTGCGCTTTATCAGCGACGGCTTGCGGATGGATGTTGTCGATACCCCTATTCGCGTTACCAACATTCAGCCTGGGATGGTGAAAACCAATTTCAGCAAAGTGCGATTCCATGGCGACGAATTAAAGGCGGCCAAAGTATATGCCGGCATCACCCCCTTAGAACCCGGCGATATTGCCGATATCATTCTCTATACCGTCAGTGTCCCGCCCCATGTCCAGATCTGTGAGGTTACGGTAACGCCGACCCATCAGGCAACCGGCCGGGTAATCCATAAAGAAAATTCGTGAGGAAATAT
>DCTI01000262.1:1025-2674 GCA_002329525.1 Negativicutes bacterium UBA1444 | reverse complement strand
GATCACCAACGCGGATTGGGTGAACTGGGAGACGAAAATGGCGGCGTTCGGCGACAAGACCGGTCCGACGGTGGACGCACCGCGGCCGGGTCATGCCGATCTGACCGGCTGTCTCAAATATGACCGCGAGGATGTGCGGGATATCCTGGAGAGGGCCAGCGCCCGCGAAACGGCGGCCTNNGGCGGTTTGCCGGCAGGTGCTGGAAAAGTGCGGGATTGTTGTGCAGTCCCGGGTGTTGTCGATCGGCGGCGCGACCACCGATGAGGAACAGGCGGCGAAGGTCGCCGCCGCGAAAGCGGCCGGCGATACGCTGGGCGGTTGCTTCGAGGTTACGGCGACCGGCGTGATGCCGGGACTGGGCAGCCATATCCAGTGGGATTGCCGACTGGACGGCAAGATTGCCGGCGCCATCCTGTCCATTCCGGCTATCAAGGGCGTGGAGATCGGCGCGGGTTTTGAGTGCGGCGTGCTGCCGGGCAGTCAGGTCCATGACGAAATCCATTACAGCGAGGAGCGGGGGTATTACCGCACCACGAACCGCGCCGGCGGCATTGAGGGCGGCATGTCCAACGGCGAGCCGATCGTCGTCCGGGCGGTCATGAAGCCGATCCCGACGCTGACGCGGCCGCTGGCCTCCGTGAATCTGCAGACCCATGCCCCCGTGCAGGCGAACAGCGAACGCAGCGATGTCTGCGCCGTGCATGCGGCGGCCTGCGTCGGCGAAGCGATGCTGGTCATCGTGCTGTGCGGCGAGCTGCTGGTGAAATTTGGCGGGGATTCACTGTCGGAGTTGTTGGAGAACGTTGCCAACTATCGGGACCGGCTCGGCTGAAACCATGAACAATGTAATTCTCATCGGCTTNNACCGGCAAGACCTGCGTCGGCCGGCTGTTGGCCGACCGGCTGGGCTGGTCGTTTTGCGATCTGGACTCGGAGGTGGAACAGGCGATCAGCATGTCCATCGCCGACTATTTTGCTCAAGCCGGGGAGACAGCCTTTCGTGACCGGGAGCAGGAAGCCGTGGAACGGATTTGTCGCCGGACGGGGCAGGTGATCGCGACCGGCGGCGGCGTCGTGCTGCGGCAGCGGAATCTTGACCGGCTGAAACAGGCCGGCGTCGTGGTCTGCCTGGCCGCCTCCGAACAGACGATTGTCGAGCGCACGGCGGCCGACACTGGGCGGCCGTTGCTGAATCGGCCGGACCGTCTGCAGGTCATCCGGAACCTGCTGGCCCAGCGCGAGCCGCAGTACCGGCAGGCGGACATCCGGCTGGACACGGAGGGCAGGACCGCGGCGGCAACGGCAGCGGAACTCTGGGAAATTTTGCGGCGGGAGGGGTGGCTCGATGGAAACGATCCGGGTCAATCTGGACAGCAGAAGTTATGACATCACGGTTCAAACGGGCGGCCTGCGCACGATCAGCGAATGGGCGGCCCGCTTTTCCCTGGGCGCCGGGATGCTGCTGGTGGCGGACACGAATACCGCTGTGCTGTTCGGTGACGCGGCGCTGGCGAGTCTGGCCGCCGCCGGCTTTTCGCCGACGCTGTTGACGGTGCCGGCGGGGGAAGCCTCCAAATCGCTGGCCATGGCCGACCGGATCTACGAACAGTCGATTCGGGCCGGCCTGGATCGGAACTCGGCCATCGTG
>DCTI01000262.1:0-990 GCA_002329525.1 Negativicutes bacterium UBA1444 | reverse complement strand
GGAAAAATCTGATCGGCGCTTTTTATCAACCGCGCGGCGTGCTGATCGATCCGCAGACTTTGCTGTCGCTGCCCGAGCGGGAATTTGCCGCCGGCATGGCGGAAGTCATCAAATACGGCCTGATCCTCGACGCCGACTTCCTGACGGAACTGCGCACGGACGCCTTGGCGATCATGAGCCGCAGCCCGCAGCATCTGGAACGCATCGTCGCCCATTGCTGCCGCCTGAAGGCGCGGATCGTCGAACGGGATGAGACGGATGTCGGCGACCGGCTGCTGCTGAATTTCGGTCATACGGCGGGCCATGCGATCGAGTTGGCGGGGGGATTCGAGCGGTTTGTCCACGGCGAGGGCGTAGCGCTGGGGATGCTGGCGGCGANNACCGGCGGGAACCGTCGCCGAAGTGCGGTCGCTGTTGGAACTGTACGGCATGCCGGTCCACTGCGGCGGTCTTCGCACCGGCGAACTGATCCGGCACATGGGCAAGGACAAAAAACGAGCAGCGGGTTCCCTGCGCTGGGTATTGTTGGCGCAGCCTGGCCGGGCCGTCGTCCGGAGCGACGTTTCTCTGGAATCTGTGCGGGAAGCGTTGCAGGTCATTCTCCGGGTAGAGTAGAATATATACAGACTGTCCGATTATTAAACCGAATCAATACTGTGAAAAAGGAATGATTCAGTTTGCAAATCCACATGCCCCGCAATAAATGGCTGAGCATCGGACTGGTCCTGTTTATCCTTATAGTCGCCGTCATTGCCTACAAAATTTACACCAATATCGCCGCTGGCAAAGAACGGGCCGCCCGAGCACTGGCCGGCCGTACCGTCACGGTGGAAGCCGCGGCGGTGGGACGACGCGACCTCGCGCCGGTGTTCAGTTTTTCCGCCAACCTCGAGGCCGTCTGGAGCACGGAAGTTTCCGCGAAGGCCGACGGACGCATAGACAAGCTGTTCGTGGAGGAAGGCGACCGGGTCACGGCGGGCATGGTGCTGG
>DCTI01000270.1 GCA_002329525.1 Negativicutes bacterium UBA1444 | reverse complement strand
CGGTCACGGTTCCCGAAAAGAAGGCATCGCCAGCGCCGCAGGTGTCGACCACTCTCACTTTCAATGCCGGCTGCACGCCGGACTGCCCGATCGCGGCATCCCAGTAGACGCAGCCATGGGGCCCCAGCGTGACCACCACCGACTGCAGGCGATGCTGCCCAGCAAATTCCGGCAACAACCGCAACAGTCCCGCCGGCTCATTCTCCGCGAAATCCTGGCCGCAGATCCGGCCGATCTCGATATGATTGCAGATGAAACCGGCCAGGCCTTGCAGCACCTCTGGCATCGCCAGCACAATTTCCAGGTTTCCCGGCAACCCATACACCGGCCGCCGGGCTTCGCGGGCCAACCGCAAAACCTGAGTGGTGATCTTCTCGTTCAAATCCAGTTCCAGGGCGATCTGGGTCGACCGTTCCATCAGTTCCCGCCCATGCTCGGCAACCATTGTCGCCATGCCCCGCAGGTCGGGCATCTGGGAAATGGAACCGGCCAATTCACCGTGTTCATCCATGACCGCCAGCCNNTGCTCAGCGGCTTTTCGATCAAGAGGTGCACGCCGGCCTCGGCCAGGCGGCAGGCGACATCCCGGCCAACTCCGCCCTGATCGATACTGGACAAAAGGCTGACCGGCATCCCCAGCCGGGCTATATTTTCCGCCACATTCCGTCCCACGCCGCCGTGTACGAACTTCACCGAGCCGACGTTTCGGCCCAGCGGCACGTATTGGGCGGCGGCAAAGCCTTTGCAATCCACAAACACAGTTCCCACGACTCCGATATGAGCTGCCAAAATCCGTCCTCCGTCTCCTTAAGGATTACCCCGGAAAAAGTGTGACGGGCCTGCCCTTCCGGAGAAGAGCCTGCCCGTCAGAAAACTCGTCTATACTTTGGGAATATTTCTGCCGGAAAAGATTTCGTTCATTTCCTTCTTCAACCTCTGCTTGATCTTTTTCTTCTCGGACGGAATCAGTTCCTTCTTGGCCGTGCCGAACAGATAGTTGTCGAGGTCGAACTCCTTCAGTAACATCTTCGTGTGGAAGATATTGTCCTGGTAGACGTTCACGTCCACCATCTGGTAAAGGTCCCGCGTTTCCTTGGATATGTAGTTCTGGATCGAATTGATCTTATGGTCGATAAACAGCTTCTTGCCGTTGATGTCGCGGGTAAAGCCGCGCACCCGGTAANNATCCGCGCGGAAAGTGCTGATCCCTTTGTCCGGATGGCTTTCCGGGTAGGTGTGGACCGTGATGTGGCTTTTGTCGAGATGCGCCACCACCGCGTCGGTCTGTTTCTTTTTCTTGTCCTTGGTCTTCTTATCCTTGTCGCTTTTCTGGGGTTCCTCTTCGATCGGGTGTTCCAGCTCATCGCTTACGTCGGCCGCCAGCGCTTCGGAGGCTTCCTTGTCCTCGGCGATCAGCATGGTGACGCTGGAACCCTGCGGCTCGTAGTCCTGCTGGGCGATATTGAGGATATTGGCACCGATGATTTTTGCCACTTCGGTCAGGATGCCGGTCAGGCGCTCCGCATTGTACTCTTCATCAATATAGTCGATATAAGCCTGTCGGTGTTGCGGCGTCTTGGCGTAGCAAATATCGTACATGTTAAAGCTCAGGGTCTTGGTCAGGTTGTTGAACCCGTACAATTGGAGCTTCTTGATTTTTTTTACCTTCATCTGTCTCCCCTTTTCGCGCCGCAGTATTTTTTCAAACAAATACTACCAGATTTCAGGGCATGTTTCAAACATTTGCGCAAGATTATTTCCACAACTTACAGCCGCGCTTCATCCCAACAAAAATAAACGCCGAGCAACCCGTTGCCCAGTGAAACGTCAATCTGCTTCGATCCCATCGCCAACCGGTTGCAGATGCCAGCCGGCCGGCCCATGGTCAATGTCGCACGGTCGAGTGGCCAGTGCACTCCCCGGCTGGTGACCGTTTCGCAAACCGGTGACAGCGGCAACAGCGAGACAATCTTCGGCGCCAGTGCCCGCCGCGAAAACCGAGCCGTAAACTGCTGCCCGCCGGCGACTAAAAACAGCGTTTCCGTTTCATCCGCCAGCCCCAAGACCTGCGCTCCCGTGCCGCTTGCATCCTGTAGACTGAACACATTGGAAAAGGCGTGGTCGAAACGCCCGCCCAAGCCGCCGGTCAAAAGGACCGCCGCTCCCGGCTTCCGCACGTCAAGTTCGGCCAACGCCAGTTGCAGGTCCGTTGAATCTTTATCCCGCGGATGTTGAATGGTCGGCACCTCCAAAGACCGGCCCCAGCCCCAGGCCGCCGGGGAAGCGCTGTCGGCATCGCCGATCAACAGTTCCGGCGTCACCGACGCCATGCAGCAAATATCGATCCCCCGGTCAATCGCCCAAACCGCGGACATTTCCGACATCTCCCGCAGCCATTGGGACGACGGCCGACGGCCGCCGCCCACCAACAGAACCAATGGGGCTGGCGGCGTATCCTTCCAGCAAAAACTGCCTTTCGATGTCACGAGTTCCATACCGCGTTCCTCCATTCAGCCGTTGCGGGGATCCGATCCCGCCAGCGATTCGAGTTCGGACGACAAGATTTCCCATGTCTGATAGGCCGCATCGATCGCCGTGCGCAACCGTTCGTGCTCTTCGCCCAGTTGGCGGCTCCGGGCCGGATCCTCATGCGAAGCCGGGTCGTTGATCCGGCATTCCAGCTCCGCAATCGCCGCCTCCATTTCACCGATTTCCTTCTCCGTTCGGGTCAGCTGCCGCTGACAGTCCTGACGGCGCTTCAACGGGGAAGTGTTTTTCTTTTCCGGGCGTTCCGCCGATTTNNGATCGGCGCCGCAGTCGGGACGACCGGAGCCACCGGTTCGGTGAGCATGGCCCGCGCAGCCTTGTATTCACTGTAATTGCCGGGATAAGAATGTAACTCGCCGGATTCGAACACCAGCACGCGGTCGGCGATCCGGTCGATCAGGTAACGATCGTGAGACACCAGCAATATCGAGCCGGGAAAGGCGTCCATCGCTTCCTCCACCGCTTCCCGGGCCGAAATATCCAGATGGTTGGTCGGTTCGTCCATGACCAGAAAATTTGCCCCGGACAAAATGATCTTCAAAATGGCCAGCCGCGCTTTTTCGCCGCCGGATAAATCCCCTACCGTTTTGAACACATCGTCGCCGCGAAACAGGAATCGGCCGAGCAGCTTGCGGGCCCGGTCCTCCGTGAGGCCGCAGCCATAAACCAGTTCATCCAGCACCCGCCCCGTATCGTTCAGTTCTTCGAATTCCTGGGCGTAGTAGCCCAGATTCGCCCGCGGGCTGAGTTTGACCCGCCCCCGCAGCGGTTGAAGTTCGCTGATCAGCAACCGCAATACCGTCGTCTTGCCGGCGCCGTTGGGCCCCAGAAGAGCAACCTTTTCCCCGCCGCGCACTAAGAAGGATATGTTTTCGAAAACCGGTCTGTCGCCGTAGCCGCCGGTCACGCCGATGAATTCCGCCATCCGCTCCGGCACTTCCTCGCAGTCGGGAAAGAAAAACTGCATGGCCTCGCGAATCTCCGGCCGGTCCAGGCGCTCCAGCCGGTTCAGTTGGGATTGCCGTCCCCGGGCCTGCTTGGACTTGATGCCGGCTTTGTAACGCCGGATATATTCTTCGGTTTCGGCGATTTTTTCCTGCTGCTGTTCATAGGCGGCAAGCGCTGACTCCAAACGTTCGGCCTTCTGTGCGACATACCCGGAGTAGCCAGCCGCATATTCCTGCAAGCGGCAGTTTTCCAGTTCCAGCGTCCTGCGCGTCACGGCATCCAAAAAATAACGGTCATGGGAAATGACCAGCACCGCGCCGGGGTATTCGCGCAAATAGCCCTCCAGCCACTCCGTCCGTTCCAGGTCGAGATGGTTGGTCGGTTCGTCCA
>DCTI01000225.1:175-10194 GCA_002329525.1 Negativicutes bacterium UBA1444 | reverse complement strand
GGATGAGCTTTGGGCAGCCAGATGTGCAGGGGAATCATGCCGGCTTTCGTCCCAAACCCGACCAGGGCGAATAAAAACACCAGATTACGCGCCGGCGCCGGCAGCAATTCCCCCCGGAGCAGCTGAAAGCTGAGACTGCCGGCCGCCCCCGCTAGAATAAAAAAGGCGCCGATGATGAACGCGGTGCCGACATGGGTCATGACGACGTAAACGAAACNNCACTCGCGGCGTGCTCATGCTCATATAAAATCAGCAACAGTGAAGTCAGCGACATGACCTCCCAGACGATCAGGAATACGCCGACATGGCTGGCTGTCAGGACAAAAAACAATGAAAGCAAAAACAAGTTGAACAACAGCGGCAAAATAAAATAACGGGGCGTGTAATGCTCCGCCGTATACCCGATGGCGTAAACCGAAACGGCAACGCCGACCACTCCCAGCAGCAGAAGAAAGAAGGCCGCCAGCGCATCGATCCGGAAGGTGACCGCCGCCGCGTGCAGCCAGCGTCCCGCCGGCAACACCACCGGCATGCCTTGTTCAAGAATGCTCCAGGCCAACCCGCTGACCGCCAGACAAGCGGCAGCCGCCAATCCATGCGAAAACCAATTGGCAACGGCCGGCCGCCGGGCGGAGACAATCGCCGCCAGGCTTCCCGCCAGGAACAGGCCGATCACCAGCTGAAACAGAAAAAAAGGTTCCACTCCGTTCACCATACCTCACCTGAAAACTCGCCTACCGCTGAACCGCGGCCGGCGGTATCGAAAATCAGCGAACCAACTGGGAAACGAACACAAACCGGATTCCCCGCGCTTCCAGTTCCGGGATCATTTCGCGCAAGGCGGCCAACGTCGTCGGCCGGGCATGCCCGATAACGGTGACGCTGCCTGCCTTGATCGCCATCTCACCGGCGGCCCGCAACTGTTTCTTGACGTAGGCGACATCCGCCATCCCGTCGATGAACAAATCGTTTTCCGTGGTTTTCACATTTTGCCGCCGGGCCGTATCCATCGCCACCGACCGGCCATTCGTCCGGCTGTCGACGAAAAACAGCCCCTTTTGCCGCAAAACTTTCATGACGGCTTCCATCGTGTTCCGGTCCGCCGTCGCCTTGGATCCCTGATGGTTGTTGACACCGGTCACTCCCGGCAGGCTGGCCGTCGCTTTTTCCAACAGTTCCCGGATTTGTTCGGCATTCATGCCCACGCGCACCGTAATGGCGGTTTCGGCGGCGTCCACACCGGACATCGGTTCCATCGGTAAATGCAGAATGACCTGATGCCCGCTGGCCAGTCCTTTGGCAGCCGCGTCCCGGCTGAAGGGTTTGAACGGGATGACGGCAAAAGTAAAGGGCTGACGGATTGCGGCAAAACCAGTGATCATATCCTGCCGGTAACCAAAATCGTCGATGATCAGGGCGATTTCTCCCTTATGAGCCGAATTAGTCTTCGATCGGACACCCGGCGCCACCGGCTTTTTGGCCGTCGCCACAATATACAGGCGGTCGCTGATTATGGTCAACGGCCCACCGCCCAGACGATCCTGAAAGCCGATGTCGATCCGGGTCACGGAATAGCCATGATACTGATCCGGTTCCATTTTCAGGACCAAACCGCCCGCCGGTTTGAGCGCCGTCTCGACAGACCGGCGGATTGCTTCCGCGGAAACGCTTTCCGATGCCTCGATCAGCAAATTTCTGGCGTTCCAGCGAATCTTACCGTCCGTATTCTGCCGTGCCGCTTCTTTCGTTTCCTGATGCACATCCGACACAATCACATTTTGCCTCGTCAAAGCGCCGTCCACCGCGGCATGCAAGGCATCGCAACGCTCGTTGTAATCCGCATCGTTTTTCGATCCGGCTGCTGAATTCGGTTTGACGGCCGGCCCGGAAGTCAGTTCCTGAAACGCGAAATAGGCAGCCCCGGACAAAATGATGAGGAGCGCAAGAAGAATCACTCCCGCGCCCCCGGATATCCCGGTGTTATTCCTGTTCTTGGGGTTATCGCCCTTTCGCGACTTCGACATTGACCTTTATTCCTTTGATCCGATTGCCGTGCATCGCGGAAACGACCCGTTCCGCCACATCCTCCGGCACTTCCACGAAGGAAAAATTGCTGTAGATCTTGATCAAACCGATCGAGCTGCCCGGAATATCCGCTTCACCAGCGAACGTCCGCACGATGTCTTCCGGCCGGATGTTGCTGTCACGGCCCGCATTGACGAACAGGCGAACCATTCCGGATTCCGCGCCGCTGCTGGCCGACAGGGACTGGGTTTCCAGCTCGGCAACCTCTTTGAATCCTTCCTGGAACAGTTTCAGCGCGGCGGCCGCAATATCCACCGGATCGTAATCCAGGGAAAGGTCGGCGACAATCGGATGATAGTCGGCAAAAGCATCCTGCTCCAGGGTTTTGATGACCCGGTGCTTGATGATTTCACGCTGCCGCTCGAGAATGTCGGCAGCCGACGGCAGCTGTCCCCGGACAATCCGTTGCCGGATCTCCCGTTCCACTTGCTTCAGTTGGCGGAATTCGCGCGGATGGATAAAGGTGATGGCGGTCCCGGTACGACCGGCGCGGCCGGTACGACCGATCCGGTGCACGTAGGATTCNNATGGTCAATGTCCAACCCACGCGCCGCCACATCCGTAGCCACCAGGATTTCCAGTTTGGATTCCCGGAATTTTTTCATGACCCGGTCCCGCTGTACCTGGCTCAGGTCACCATGCAAAGCTTCCGCCATATAACCGCGCGCCACCAGGGATGCGGTCAACTCATCGGCGCCTTTCTTGGTGCGGCAGAAAATGATGGTACTCTCCATGTCGCCGGCATCCAGGATGCGGCACAGTCCGTCGAGCTTTTCACGGGTCTCGTAGTAGTACTGGTTGATCTGGGGAACCGTCAGCTGTTCCTTGCTGACCGTAACGAAGACGGGTTTGTTCATGTAGCGGTCGGCCAGGGAACGGATCTGCTGCGGCATCGTCGCCGAGAACAGCAATGTCTGACGGCCTTCCCGCGGAATGTTTTCCATAATGGTTTCGATATCGTCGATGAAGCCCATGTCGAGCATTTCATCCGCTTCGTCCAGAACCAGCGTCTGCACCAGGTCCAGTTTGATGGTGCCGCGCCGGATATGATCCAGCAGGCGGCCCGGCGTACCAATGACGATCTGGACGCCAAAACGTAGCGCCCGGATCTGACGGTCGATGGATTGCCCGCCATAAACCGGCAGCGTCTTGATCCGTTTGAATTGCCCGANNAACCTGCAGCGCCAGTTCGCGGGTCGGCGTCATGATCAGCGCCTGCACATGCCGGGTATCCTGCACCTTTTCAACAATCGGAATGCCGAAGGCAGCCGTTTTGCCGGTACCGGTCTGGGCCTGCCCAATGACATCGTTGCCCTCCATGATCGGCGGAATCGTCCGGGACTGGATCGGCGACGGTTCCTCAAAGCCCATGGCCTGAATCGCGGCCATCACTTTATGGCTTAAGGCAATACTACCAAAAAAGCCCTGTTCTTTATCTTTCGTTACCATTGGTCAATCTATCTCCTTTAATTGTGTTTTTTGACAATCGGTAATATCCCCTAATTGACTTATTATTATATCATGCATTTCCAAGATATCCAAGAGCCTTGGATTTTCTCCCCTTCTTTTTCCGCCAGACGGCATTGGGACCCCGACCCAGACATTGAATCCGGCCGTCCCGTTTCTGCTCCTTGATGATTTTGCGGATCAGTTCGAGGCCACATTCCGGCAACTGCCGCTGGATTTCCCGGATGGAAAAATCCTGCGGCGCCGCCTCGATCCAGGCCAGCACCAGTTCCGTCTTGGCTCCCCGCCGGCCGCTCAGCGCCGCTTCGCGCGCCGCCAGTTCCCGATACGCGCGCAGTAGCCACTGACCCCAGCAGGCCCAGAATTCCGCCAGTCGTTCATCGGTCAGTTCAGGCTGCGAAGACCAGTCCGACAGCAGGGACTTACCGCCGCCCCGTTCGGTTTCCATGATCCGTTCGAGACTGACATGGCGGGCCACGGAATAACTGGACCGGNNGAAAAGGCCGCAGAGACAAAAGCGCGGCAAAAAAGGCGCCCGCCAGCAGCACCGGATCCATTCGGACTTCCTGACACCGATAGTTGGCGCAAAGCTCCTCCAGCGCCGCAGCCGCCTCGGCGGAGCGGAAACCGTCCGCAGCCCGTCCCGCCCCCTGAAACAGGTCGGTCTGGAGTTCCAGGGCCAGCGCGGCCGTCAACGTCAGGGTCGCCGGCGCTTCTTGCAGCCACAGGCTCAACCGTTGATAATTGGCCTGCTCGACCGACGTATCGCTTTTTTCCAGCCGCCCGGCGGCCACCGCCGAGTGTTCCGCCGTTATCAGGCGCAACGACTCCATGCCCTGCAATACGCGAACGCCGACCCGCTCGGCCCGCCCCTTATACTCGCCGATTTCCCGCAAGGTCGCGGCCAGCGTCAAGTCGATCCGCTGCCGGTCCAGCCATGGCGTTGTCAAAAAAACCATGCGTAACCCCTACTTTCACCGCATTCGGATTTCCGGACTGCCTCACTTTTTTAGCGCCGACAACAGGTTTCCCCGCATCACATCCCGGGGCGCCGTCGTTCCTGTCCACAATTCGAATCCGGCCACCGCCTGCCACAACAGCAGTTCGGTGCCCGGCAGAGCCCGCAGGCCGGACTGTCGGGCTTGCCGTAAAAACGAGGTTTCCAGGGGATTATAAACGGTCTCATAAACCACGCTTGTCCGATTCAGACATTCCCAAGGCAATAATTCCGCCAAATTNNCCATGCCGATCGAAGTGGCGTTCACCAGCAGTTTAGTTGTCGCCAGCGCCGCTGGCCATTCCGGCGACCGCCAGTCAAGCACCCGAATCTCCGTCCGGCCCTGCGGCCGCAAAATTCCCGCCAGCTCTTCCGCCTTATCCCGGCTTCGATTCGTGATGAATAAGGTCCGGCAGCCCCAGCGTACCAGCTCCGAAGCAATGGCCCGGGCGGCGCCGCCGGCCCCCATCAGGAATGCGACAATCGGCACCTGCGAAAAATCGTTCGCCAGGGACAGCCGAAAGCCGGTGCAATCGGTGTTATGGCCCATCAACACACCGTCGCGGTTGATCACGCAGTTAGCGGCGCCCACCAGCTCCGCCGCCGGCGATAACTGATCCAGCCAGGGAATAATGGCCTGCTTCAACGGCATCGTGACATTCACGCCGCCGAGGCCGAAAGTCCGCACCATGTCCATGGCGAGCCGGGGAGCCGTTTCTTTCACCGTCAGCGCCACGTATACGGCATCGATTTGATTCGCCGCAAAGGCGCTGTTCATAAGCAGCGGCGACAGCGAGTGCTTTACCGGATCGCCGATCACGGCATACAGGAGCGTATGCCCGGAAATTTGCCGTTCCGATTGAGTCAAATCCGCTTCCTCCCAGCGATAACAATCTTGCTCCGCGTTTATACTATTATAGAATGATTTGCCAATAAAAAAATAGCCCTTCACCAATGCGAAAGGCTATTTCAAGAGCGGCTCACCGATAGTTTTATTTCAGCGCCGGTTCCCGGATTTCCAGCAGCATGGCCTCACTCTCACGACGAACGACGATATACTTCTCCCAGATGCCTTCTTTGCGGGCCACCGGAATATTATCTTCATATTGGGCGAACCGCAAATGCGGTCCCCGGCTCTCATCCCGCAACAAAGCCGCCCGCAGCACGGCTTCCGCCGTCAACAGCAGGCTCCGGTTTTCATAGTAATAGGCCGGCGACTTTTCCCCCAGCACATAGTGCCGGGATTTTAAGGTTTCCAGGCTCCGCAGGGCTTCCTGAAGCCCGGTCTCCGTGCGGACTATGCCGGCCCCGGCCTCGGTCAGCTCCTGCAGGGCCTGGCGAAACTCAGGCGCCGGCAATGCGTTTTCCACCGGCTGTTCCAATTCCTGCCGCATCGCGTCAGCCGCTACGGCCAGCTGGGCGGCAGCGCTGGACGGCTCAAGCGAATGTGGGTCATGTCCACGCAAAGCCCTTACCTGCGTCGCGGCGTCTTCCCCGGCGATACGGCCGAAAANNGCCGAAAACCTGGCAATCCAGCAGCGCATTGCCGCCCGGCCGGTTCGCGCCGTGCTGACCGCCGGCCGTTTCCCCGGCAGCCCAGACAAATGGCGCCGTGGTTCGGGCGTTGGTGTCGATCTTGATCCCCCCCTGGAAATGCTGCGCACAGGCAGCGACTTCGATCAGATCCCCTTTTTCCAGCTGAATTCCGTATTCGGCGAACCAGTCAATGGAGGGCTGATTGATTTCACGCAATCGCTCGAGCGGAGTCCGGTTGCGCAACGGTTCGCCGAGATCCCGGGTCATCTCCCGGCGATACCGGGCCTGATTTTCTTCCGTCAGCCAGTCGAAAGAAAAGCCCTGCGGATTCCNNCCCGCCATTCCTTGTACAGGGCGATATCGATGATATGGGTTTTGTGCTCATAGGAAACCGGCCAGCTGGCGCCTTTCTTAAAGACGGTGTTGGCGATTTCAGCCGGGGTCGTACCCGGCGGGAAATATTTCGCCAAAAACTCTTCGCCTTCGGAATTGACGAGGCGCGGGACCGCCCGCATCATGCTGCCGGAACAGTTAAACTTCGTTTTGGTGGAAGCAATGCCAATCTGTACGAACTCCATGTTGACCAGTTCGGCGCCGGCTTCATAAGCCATGGCAAAGCCGTCGCCCGTCATTCCGCCGGGGAACACATTGTGCCGGTAGATCATGCCGCCTCCGCCGGTCGCGAGAATCACCGCCGGTGTCCGAATGCAGAAAAAAGCTTTTTCNNCCCGCGTATCGACCGCCACGACACCGGCCAGTTTTCCATTGTCATGGACGAGCCGAACCGCCATCGCATACTCCAGTACCGGGAGATTCAAGTTGTGAAAATGTTTTACCAAGGCCTGTTCGATGTGGACCGCAGTCCTGGGACCGGTATAGCAGGCCCGGGCATATTCCGACCCGTCGGTCACAAACTGGTCGGGCAAGCCATTCTTTTTGACAAATGGCACACCCAGCCGGTCCAGATAGTCAAACGCCGCTGCCGCATTTTTCGCCAAAACGTCGGCCAGATTTTTATCCGAGACCTTGCCGCCAATCCGATAAATATCGTCGGCATGACACGTCCAGGCCGCCTCACCGCCCGGTTCCGTGGACGGCAACGTGGCGTGAAAAGCCATCCGGTCGGAGCAGGAATTGGCCGTCACGCCGCTCAGTCCCGGCTTGCCTTTGGTCGCTACCAGCACCGACAACTCCGGTGCGGCTTCCTTCGCCGCAATGGCGGCCCGCAGCGCGGCGCCGCCGCTGCCAACCACCAGAACGTCGCAATCAACTATTTTCATGCATGCTCGCCNNTCAGTTCTTCCGCCCAGTGTTCCGCCACTTTTTTCGGCGCATAACAGAACATCATGATCAGATTTTCCGTCGCGGTGTTTTTCAGCATATGCGTATTTTGCGGCCGGATGTAGATGCAATCGCCGGTTCGGACTTTTCGGATTTCCTCATTGATGGCGATGCTGCCCTCACCGGCGGCAATATAATAGACTTCTTCCTGTTCATGGGAATGCAGGGGAACCGATCCGCCCGGATAAATCGTCACATGCCCCATCACGAACCGTTCCGCCTCCAGTGGGGCATCGGGCCCGACCAGCACGCGGGTGCGTCGGCCGGCAGGGAATTCGGTGCCGCCCACGTCGGCGACATTGATGATATCCATCTTCTCACGCTCCTCGCGATTCAAATTCTAACGGATCCGGATTCCCAGCGGTCCGCTCAGAACGGCCCGCAGCTCCTCCACATAGTCGCCAAAAATCACCAGATGATGACAGCCCAGCGATTCCGCCAGGCGTTTCTGCGTCGAATCGATCCGGAAGCGGAACTGCGTCCGGCAGGTATCCTCGTCCGGATTGCTGATCAGCTCGGCGGCGAACAACGTCGCTTCCGAAAACTCATTGCCGATCCGGAACACCGTCGCTGTCAGCGGCGTCGGCGCTTCGATCCGCTGCGCCACGCTCACGCCGGTTTCGTGATGCGACCGCACCGTATACGGCAGGTCCGCTTCGCCGTTAAGTTTTCGGGGCGCCGTGCAGTGAACGATATCCAGCGTATCGTTCAGATGATACACCGGATTGCCCATAAAAACCGGCCGGCCGGCTACCGCTTTGCCGACGGCCATCGACACGGCGGCGTCCAGGTCGCCTTCGCAGGCGGCGACGAACCGCGGGTCGTCGTTCAACAGCGACAGCGCCAGGCAGGAAGTGACGCCGAGCTGCTTGACCAGGGAGAAGCAGGAAATCGCCAGCGCATTCGCCGCATAGCGTTCCAGCAAAACTTTCAGGGCCAGATACAGGCGGTAGGCGTCGCCCACCTGTTGGGGCGACGGTTCCCGGCAGGCGGTAGCCGTCTGCAAATATTTCCCGACAAACGCCCTCACCGTTTCATCCTGCGGAATCTTCCCATACTCGGCGAACAATTCCTCCAGGCCGATATGCACACTCTGAATCCCCAGCCGGTCTTCCAGCTTTCGTTCGTCCACGCTGGCCGAAACGACCCATTGCTGGGTATAGCCAATGATCAACAAACGGGTGGCGCGTATTTTCGCCAGGGCCGCCAGCCGCTGGAGTTGTTTCCGCAGGGAGTCTTCATCGAAAATTTTCTCCAGGTCAACTTGCCGGTTGCGCAAATGCGCCCAGCAGTCCATCACCGCCGGCAGGGCGTTTTTCGCAGCGATTTTGCCAATAAGCCGCTCCGTAGCCGCGTCGAACAGTCCGTCGCCCGGAAAATACCACCACAGCAGCGACTGCTTCGCCGCCTTTGCCACACTGAGCACCCAGCGCTGGGTGGCTCCGGACATCACGACCAGCAATGGCGAGTCCGCATGACCGGACGCCAAATAGGCGTCGACTTCAGCCTGAGTGTAAAGAGTGATTGAGGGCTGACATTCCGCCCCCGCCGGCAGACTTTTCCGAATGAGTGTTTCCATTGCCCCGGCATCGGCCATAAATTCGTCTTGCGCATAATAGACGGGACTGGCAAAAAATATAGGTTGAATCCGCATTGGCTTGTTCATCCTCCCGTCATTCCCGTTCGCCGAGATAAGCTTTTTTCACCGCGGGATCGCACAGCAATTCTTTTCCTTTCCCCTCCAGGGTTACGCGGCCGTTCTCCAGAACATAGGCGTAATCGCACAGCGCCAGCGCCTTTTTGGCGTTTTGTTCCACCAGCAAAACGGTGATGCCGTCCCGGCGGATCGACTCGATCACCTCGAACGNNGTTCCACCAGCAAAACCGTGATCCCCTGTTCCCGAATCTGGGCGATCAGGTCGAAGATTCCCTTGACAATGATCGGCGCCAGGCCCAGCGACGGTTCGTCGAGCAAAATCATTTTCGGTTCGGACATCAGCCCCCGGCAGACTGCCAGCATCTGCTGCTCCCCGCCTGACAGCGTCCCGGCCTGCTGATTCCGACGCTTCTCAAGAATCGGATACAGTTTCATCATTTTTTCCGCATTCGCTTTCAACTGGGAAGAATCTTTCAGAATATAGCCGCCAGCCAGCAGATTTTCCTCCACGGTCAACCCGGCAAAAATCTTTCGTCCTTCCGGCACCTGAACGAGTCCCTGCTTCACAATCTCGTGCGGAATGCGGGTCAGTTCCTTGCCTTCAAACTTGATGCTCCCTTGCTTCGGTTTGACAATTCCGGAAATGCTGTTGAGCAACGTGGTCTTGCCGGCGCCGTTCGAGCCGATGATGCTGACGATACTGCCCCGCGGCACTTGGATCGATACGCCGGACAGGGCAGTGATGTGCCCATAGGAAACATGCAGATTGTCTATAGCAAGCATGCTTCGTCCTCCTCTCCGATATAGGCTTCCGTCACTTCACGGTTGTTCTGGATTTCGGACGGTGTGCCCTGTGCCAGTAGTTTGCCGAAATTGAGCACATAAATATTGGAGCAGAGGGTCATGATGACTTCCATCCGATGCTCGATCACCAGC
>DCTI01000225.1:0-148 GCA_002329525.1 Negativicutes bacterium UBA1444 | reverse complement strand
CGGCTCGTCCAGCAGCAGCACTTTTGGTTTGCAGGCGAGCGCCCGGGCCAGCTCCAGCTTGCGCTGCTGTCCGTAGGGAAGGTTCTCCGGCTTCTCCTGCTCGAATCCCGCCAGGCCCACCAACTCCAGACACTGCCGGCTCATCTCC
>DCTI01000263.1 GCA_002329525.1 Negativicutes bacterium UBA1444 | reverse complement strand
TGGGCGCCGGACTGGAGGCCGCGCGGTATGCGGGAATCAATGTGCCGTTGTATATGGTACTGTCGATGTTTTTGGCCGGAGCACTGGCCGGCCTGGCCGGGACCGTCGAAGTGCTGGGCGTCCACCATCGGGCGTTGGAGGATATTTCGGCCGGCTACGGATTCAGTGCCATCGTCGCCGCCTTGTTCGGACGGCTGCACCCGATTGGCGCCATTCCGGCCTCTATTCTGTTCGGGGCGTTGATTCTGGGCGCCGACATGATGCAGNNATTCCGGCAGCTATCGTGATGGTGATCCAGGGTTTCATTATCCTGTTTGTGGTGGGAAGCGACATTCTCATCCGACGGCCGGAGCTGCTCGAACAGCTCAAAACATGGCGCCGCCGCCGTTCCAGGGAGGTAGCGTGACATGACGGATTTTCTGGAGCAGGGCATCCTCATCGGCGTCATCGCGACCGGCATCCGTCTGGCGATTCCCTACCTGCTGGCGGCGCTGGGCGAAATGCTGACGCAGCGGTCCGGCGTTTATAATCTGGGGCTGGAAGGCATCATGCTGATGGGTGCCTTCAGCGGTTTTTACGCGACTTATGTGACGAATTCCCCGGTCGTGGGCATCGCGGCGGCGATCGTGACCGGCGCCCTGATGGGACTGCTAATGGCTTTCGTCAGCGTAACACTGCAGGCGGAGCAGGGAATCAGTGGGATCGGCCTGTCGATGCTGGGCTGGGGCCTGTCCGGCTTGTTTTTCCGGTTGTATGTCGGCGGCATTCAGACGATTCAGGGACTGAAACCCTGGAAGATTCCGGTGCTCGGCGATATCCCCGTTCTGGGCCCGATGTTGTTCGACCACAACGTGATCGTTTATTTTTCCTTCCTGCTGGTGCCGCTTTCCTGGTTCGTGCTGTTCCGCACCACCTGGGGCCTGAGCGTCCGGGCGGTGGGAATGACGCCGCAGGCGGTGGATACGCTGGGCGTCAGCGTGACAAAAATGCGTTACCAGTGTCTGGTGATCGGCGGCATTCTGGCCGGATTGGCGGGAGCGACGCTTACGGTGGCCAACACCCATATGTTCGCGGACAATATCACGGCCGGCCGGGGCTTCATCGCCATCGCGTTGGTATATTTCGGCCGCTGGAGCCCCTGGGGAATTCTGGCTGGATCGCTTCTGTTCAGCATGGCGGACTCATTCCAGCTCTGGGTGCAGGTGCTGGGGATCAATTTCCCGTATGAGATCGCGGTAATGCTGCCCTATGTGGTGACGATCGCGGCGTTGATGATTTCGTTCGGCCGGGTCTGGCCGCCAGCGGCGCTGGGGCGTCCCTACGAACGCGGCGTGCGGGGCTGAGCCTGACCGAGAAAAAGCGGTTCAAGGATTTGTTCTTGGCGTTGGTGAATCATTCCGGTTGCTGTAGATGGTCGCAGAAAAACGCGGGACTTTTTCGGCAGCGGTGATGAGAACGCTTCGACGCTTCGCTTAACATCCGCTTNNTCTCATGCCCCGCTGCTTCAACGTGAAGGAGCAGGAATACACTGAATCATGAAGGTTACATTAGATTTGAACCGTATAATTCGTCGCCGAAGTGATGAAAATTTGTCGGAAAAATCAACAGGGATGTCGATTTTAGACCCAATGCGACGGATGGAGCAATTTGGGTCGACCGAAAAATTGAATCACGAGACGATACGAATTTCGGTGAAAATCTACAGCAACCGAAAGGATTCAGCGTATTCCTGTGAAGAGAAAAAATATAGTTGGGGTCTGTCTTGTGTTTCGTTCGGAAAGTGAAACGAAACGCAATGGATAATACAGATGCAAAAACAAGGAGGAAGACAAATGAACAACACCCGAAAACTGCTTGCATTGATCCTGGCCCTCGTACTGTCGCTCTCCCTGCTGGTAGCCGGCTGCGGCGGCGACCAGAAACCGGCCGCCCCGAAAGCGGAAGCTCCCAAAACACAGAAGCTCAAAATCGCGCTCGTTCTTCCCAGCACCGTGGATGACATGGCCTGGGGTCAATCCATGTATGACGCCCTGAAAAAAATGCAGGCCCAGTCCAAAGATGGCATGGAACTGGCCGTCAGCGAACGGATGGGCAAACCGGTGGATGCCGGCGCCGCCATTCGGCAGTATGCGACCCAGGGCTTCGACATCATCATTGCCCATGGCGCTCAATACCAGAGCGTGGTGAAGGAAATCGCCCCGGAATTCCCGAAGATCACGTTTGCCTACGGTACTGGCTTCCAGACCGGCCCGAACATTTTCGCCTATGATCCGCAGGCGCAGGAAGGCGCATACGTCATGGGCCTGCTCGCCGGCAAAATGTCCAAATCCAAGATCGTCGGGATCGTCGGACCGGTGGAAGCCGGCGACGCGGTCAAGTACAACAAGGGATTCCAGATGGGCGTCGCGGCCGCTGGCGGCGACGTGAAGACCCGGATTGCCTATACCGGCTCNNCCGGCTCGTTCAATGAAATCGTCAAAGCCGGCGAAATTGCCAAGACACACATGGATGCCGGCGCCGACATTCTGACCGGTTCGTCGCAGCAGGCGGTGGGTGCTGTCAAGGCCGTGGCCAGCAAGCCGGGAACCTACTGGATGTCCACCGACATGGACCAGAGCGTAATCGCGCCGGATGCAGTCCTCGCTTCGCAAGTGTACAACTGGGAAAAAGTTCTGAACAAAATCATCGACCTCCGCAAGAAAGGCACAGTGGGCGGTCAGCACCTGACCTTGTCGTTCGCGGACGGGATGCTGGAACTCAAGTACAATCCCAAACTGGAAGCGAAGATTCCCCAGGATGTGAAAGCAGCGATCGAAAAAGCTAAGAAAGACATCGCCGCTGGCACGGTAAAAATCGAGTTGTCGAAATAAACGCCAAGGGTTGACCGGGAGAGTGGAGCAATGAACAACAGGATCACCAGCCTGGAAATGCGGGACATCGTCAAACGGTTTCCAGGTGTGCTCAGTAATGATCAGGTCGGGATCAAGATCGCGGCCGGCGAGATATTGGCCTTGTTGGGCGAAAATGGCGCTGGCAAGACGACGCTGATGAATGTCCTTTATGGTCTGTATCAGCCCGACGGCGGCAGCATCTTCATCAACGGCGAACCTGTTCGCATCGACTCTCCCCGGGCAGCCATCGATAAAGGCATCGGCATGGTGCACCAACATTTCATGCTGGTGCCCACGCTGACGGTCAGCGAAAATGTGGCGTTGGGCATGCCGTCGGCGAAAGGGGCGATTCTCGACCTGGAGCCGGTGGCCCGAAAAATCGTGGAAATCGGCTCGGCTTACGGTGTGACGGTGAATCCTGACGCCTACGTCTGGCAACTGAGCGTCGGCGAGCAACAGCGCGTGGAAATCATCAAAGCCCTGTACCGGGGCGCCGATCTGCTGATTCTGGATGAACCGACGGCGGTATTGACCCCGCAGGAGNNCACGCCGTCATCATCATCAGTCACAAGCTGCACGAAGTCATGGAGGTCAGCGACCGGGTCGTCGTCCTGCGGGACGGTAAAAAGGTCGGCGAAGTGCTGACAAAAAATACGGGACCGGAGGAACTGGCCCGCCTGATGGTCGGCCGCGACTCGAAAATGATCAGCCGCGAGGCGCGGGAGTTCCAGGGTGAATGCGTCCTGTGCGTGGAAAATCTTTGTGTGACCAATAATATGGGAACGCCGGCTTTGCGGGGGATTTCCCTGGGCGTCCGGCCGGGGGAAATCCTTGGCATTGCCGGGGTGTCCGGCAACGGGCAGAAGGAATTCGCCGAGGCGATCAGCGGCCTGCGGCCTATCGATTCGGGGAAGGTAGTCCTCGCCGGGGAGGATATTACCCATGAGCCGCCGAAAAGAATCATTGACAAAGGACTCGTCTATGTACCGGAAGACCGGTTGCACGTGGGCACCATCCCGTCGTTTTCGATCTGGGAGAATTTGTTGCTGAAAGACCATGCGGAGGTTCCCTTCGCCAAGAATGGGCTGCTGAATTCCCCCCTGATTCAGCGGCATAGCGAGCAGCTGGTTCGGGAGTACGGCATCAAGACGCCGGATCTGGTGACGGCTACCGGCAAGTTGTCCGGCGGCAATATTCAGCGGTTGATCATGGCACGGGAGATCACCCGTCGTCCCAAGGTCCTGATCGCGGCGTACCCGACGCGCGGTCTGGATATCGGCGCGGCCGAATACGTGCATGAAATGCTGCTGGCGGCAAGCCAGGCGGGGATGGGGATCGTCCTGATTTCCGAGGAACTGGATGAGGTGCAGAAACTGAGTGACCGAGTCGCGGTATTTTTCGACGGTCGAATCATGGATATTTTGCCGGCGGCCGCCGCGGATGAAAAGACCCTGGGGCTGTTGATGGCTGGCCTGGATCCGCAGGGGCCGGGCGCGCAACCGGTGATGGAGGGATGAGACATTGGCTGATCTGTCCGTAAAAATTTGTGGTCTTTCGTTTGCAGCGCCGCTGATGCCGGCGGCTGGACCTCCCGTGCGCGATGGCGCCGCTTGTGTCGCCGCTGTCAAAGGCGGCGCCGCTGCTATCGTGAGCAAGACGATTTCCGTGGAACCGGCACAGGTACCGCGTCCCTGCATGGCCGACGTCCAGATCGGCATGCTGAACACCGAGCTGTGGTCGGAGATGCCGAAGGAGCAATGGCTCGCCAAGGAGTACGCGATTGCGAAATCCGCCGGCGTCCCGCTCATCATCGGGCTCGGCTACACGGCGGAGCAGATCCGTGAGCTGGCGCCGTTAGTGCGGCCGTTTGCCGATGCGCTCGAATTGTCCTGCCATTACATCGGCAACGATCTGAAGCCGATCACCGACACGGTGCGGACNNCGTACCGGTATTCGTGAAGATGAGTCCGCACCCGAACATCCAGGAGATCGCGCTGGCGGTGGAGGCTGCCGGAGCGGACGCGCTGGTGATGATTAACTCCTTCGGTCCCTGCATGGGCATCGACGTGGAAACCGGCCTGCCGCACATGGGCAGCCAAACCGGCTACGGCTGGCTGTCCGGCCGGGCGATCAAGGCGCTGGCCGTGCGCTGCATTTTTGATGCGGCCCGCGTGGTGAAGATTCCGATCTTCGGCGTCGGCGGTGTGGCCAGTGGCCGGGATGCGGCGGAACTGCTGATGGCAGGCGCCTCGGCAGTTCAGATCTGTACCGAAGCGATTCTGAAAGGACCGTCGGTATACGGGAAAATCGCCGGTGAACTGAATGATTTCCTGGATAGCCACGGCTATGCAGCGGTCCGCGACATCATCGGACTAACGGTGCGCAAGATGCGGGATCGGTCGGTCCGGACCTTCGCGGTGCCGCCGGTCGTGGACCCGGCCCGCTGCATTGGTTGCGGCAATTGCGTTCGCAGTTGTCCCTATCAGGCCATTCGGCTGCAGGAAAAAGTGGCAGTCATCGATTCGGTAGAATGTTTCGGCTGCGGCCTGTGCATCAGCCGCTGCCCGGTACAAGCCATCGGGTTTCCGAAGGCCTGACGAGGTAAGGATATGGGTACTGTCTTGACCGGCGGGACGGTGGTAAATGCCGATTCGGTCCAACTTACCGACCTTCGGCTGCTTGGCGGGAGCGTCGAACAACTGGGACAAAACCTGATTGAGGCCGGCGACGAGGTCATTGACGTAACCGGTTGCTATCTGTTTCCCGGCGGCATCGATCCGCACACGCATTTTGATCTGAACACCGGCGCCACCGTTACGGCGGACGATTTTTTCACCGGCTCCCGGGCTGCCCTGAGCGGCGGCACCACAACCGTGATCGACTACGCCACGCAAAGCCGGGGCGGAAGTTTGGCGGCGGCGATGGAAGAGTGGCACGACAAGGCGNNGAGCCGAAGTTCTGGCGGAACTGGCGGAGTTGCCGCAGACGCAGGGCGTCAGTTCGGTCAAACTGTATCTGGCCTATAAAGACGTGCTGCAGGTCGATGACGTGAGCCTCCTGAAAGACATGCGGGTGTGTCGGGAGCGGGGGTTGCGCGTCTGTTTGCATTGCGAGAATGGCGACGTGATTCGGCAGCTGGTTGACGAGGCCCGGGCAGCCGGACGGCTGTCGCCGGATCAACACGCGGCGACCCGGCCGGAGCCGGTGGAAGCCGAGGCGGTGTACCGGGCGCTGTGTTTGACGGAAATTACCGGCTGTTCCCTGTACGTCGTCCATGTCAGCACCGGTCGCGCCCTGAAACTCATCCGGGAGGCGCAACGCCGGGGCCTGCCGGTGACGGCTGAAACCTGCCCGCAGTATTTGTTGCTGGATGAGAGCCTCTACGGGCTGGCAGGATTTGAAGCTGCCAAATACGTGATGTCGCCCCCGCTGCGCCGCCAGAAAAACCAGGCCGCCTTGTGGCGAGGGCTTGCGGATCATTCCCTGTCCTGTGTGGGATCGGATCATTGCTCCTTTAATTATGTCGGGCAAAAGGACTTGGGAAAAACGGATTTCAGCCGCATTCCCAACGGCGCGCCCGGGGTGGAAAACCGGTTCGGCCTGCTGTTCACGCATGGCGTGGCGGCAGGACGGCTGAGTCTGACGGACTTTGCGGCGGCCGTATCCACGAACGCGGCGAAACTGTTCGGACTGTATCCGCGCAAAGGAGCGTTGGCGGCCGGCAGCGACGCGGACATCGTGGCCTGGGATCCGGTCCGACGGGCGATCATCAGCGCCCGGACCCAGCAGCAGAATGCCGATTACAATGCTTACGAAGGAATGGAACAGATCGGTGCGGTTCGCGATGTCTGGCTTCGCGGCCGGCGCGCGGTGCGGGACGGAGTCGTCCAACCAGGCCCGCTCGGCGAATATTTGCCGCGTCAACCGGTGAAAAGCGGGGAGGAAATCGGATGTTTCAGTTTACAGTAAACGGTCGGACTGTGACCGCGACGGAAGATGAAAATCTGTTGGAATATCTGCGCGAAACGCTGCGCCTGACTTCGTTGAAAAACGGCTGCGGCGAAGGTGCCTGTGGCGCCTGCATGATCTTGATCAACGGACTGGCGATGCGGGCCTGCCTGCAGACGCTTAGCCGCGTGGATGGGAAAAATGTCCTGACGGTGGAAGGGCTCTCGGAGCAGGAAAAACAGATTTACACCTGGGCCTTTACGGAAGCCGGCGCTGTCCAGTGCGGGTTCTGCACGCCGGGCATGGTGATCAGCGCCAAAGCCCTGTTGGATAAAGACCCCGATCCGTCGCCCGCCCGCGTGAAGGAGGCCTTGCGCGGCAATATTTGTCGTTGCACCGGCTATGTGAAAATTGAAAAGGCCATATTGATGGCGGCCGCTGCCCTGCGGGGCGAAACGGTCGTGCCCTGCCTGACCGCCGTGAGAGTGGGCGAGCGGGCTGCCCGGCTGGATGCCGCCGCAAAAGTGTTGGGCACCGGCGAATATGTCGACGACATGCAAGTGCCGGACATGCTCTATGCAGCAGTTCTCCGGACTCCCGTGGCCCGGGCGCGGATCCTGGCCATTGACACGGCGTCGGCCCGGGAACTGGCCGGCGTGGAAGCCGTGATGACCGCGGCCGACATTCCGGGCGAGCGCTTGTGGGGACACCTGAAACATGACTGGCCGGCGATGATCGCCATTGGGGAGGAAACTCGCTATATCGGCGATGCGCTGGCGATTGTCGCGGCGAAGACAAAAAAAATAGCCCGGCAGGCTGTGCAGATGATTCGGCTGGAATATGAGGAACTGCCGCCGGTTCTGTCGCCGCAGGCCGCCATGGCGCCGGATGCGCCCCCGCTCCATCCCGACGGCAACATCCTCAGCAAAGTCGAGTTTTCCCGGGGCAACGTGCAGCAGGCCATCGCGGCTGCCGCCCATGTCGTGACCCGTAGTTATCAGACGCCGCCGACCGAGCATGCTTTTCTGGAACCGGAAAGCGCCCTGGCAGTGCCGGGGAAAGACGGCCGGCTGACGGTCTACATCGCCAGTCAGAGCGTTTATGACGATTTTCATGGCATCGCCGCTACGCTGGGCCTGCCGGAGAGCCAGGTCCGGGTCGTCAGCAAACTGGTCGGCGGCGCATTCGGCGGCAAGGAAGANNCAAAAAACCGGCAAGCCGGTCAAGCTGACCCTGAGCCGGCAGGAGAGCATCCGGGTGCATCCCAAACGGCATGCCATGGAGATCGCTTTGACGACGGCCTGTGACGCCGCTGGCAAACTGGTGGCGATGAAAGCCCGGATCGTTGCGGACACCGGCGCCTATGCCTCGCTCGGCGGGCCG
>DCTI01000162.1 GCA_002329525.1 Negativicutes bacterium UBA1444 | reverse complement strand
TGGGCATCGCCGCCCACTGGAAGTACAAAGAGGGCGCCAAGGGACCGGGCAAGGGCTTCGATCAGAAATTGTCCTGGATGCGGCAACTGCTGGAGTGGCATCAGGAATTGCGCGATCCGCGGGAATTCGTCGAATCGGTCAAGCTCGACGTTTTTTCCGACGAGGTGTTCGTGTTCACGCCCAAGGGCGACGTGCTGGATCTGCCGGCCGGTTCGGTGCCGCTGGATTTCGCGTACCGGGTGCATACCGACGTGGGGCACCGGTGCGTCGGCGCCCGGGTCAACGGGCGGATGGTGCCGCTGGAGACCAAACTGAACAATGGCGATATCGTCGAGATCATCACCTCGAAGCAGGGGACGCCGAGCCGGGACTGGCTGAATATCGTCGCCTCGCCGGAGACCCGGAACAAGATCCGCAACTGGTTCAAGAAAGAAAAGCGGGAAGAAAACATCGTCAAGGGCCGGGAAGCGCTGGAGAAAGACAGCAAGCGCCTCGGATACGACTGGAAAGAGCTGTCGAAGGGCGACCGGCTGGAAGAGATCGCCCGCAAGATGAATTTCGCCAACGAGGAGGACCTGTTGGCGTCCCTCGGCTTTGGCGGCGTGACCGTCCACGCGATCATGGTCAAACTGATCGAGCAGTACAAGAAGGAGCAAAAGACCACGGCTCCGCCGGATCTGAATCAGTTGCTGGCGGAACTGAAGCCCAAACGTTCCAAGAGCAAGGGAAGCCACGGGGTTCTGGTGAAAGGCGAGAGCGGTCTGATGGTCCGGCTGGCCCGTTGCTGCAACCCGGTGCCGGGCGACATGATCGTTGGCTACATCACCCGGGGCCGGGGTGTGTCGGTGCATCGGGCGGACTGCCCGAACATCTCTTCCGAGCCGGATGAGTTCGAGCGGATGATCGAGGTGGAATGGGATATCGGCATTGATGACCTGTATAAGGTGACAATCGAGATTACGGCGATGGACCGGCCGGGAATGCTGACCGATATCATGATGATTCTGGCCGAACACAAGATTAACGCCAGCACGGTCAATGCGAAAACTTTCAAAGACAAACATGCGTTGATCAGCCTGTGCATCGATACCAAGAATATTGCCCAACTGGAAAATATTATGGCGAAGATGAAGCGGGTCCGGGACGTGTTTGAAGTGCACCGGGCGTCTTCGGCCATGGGAGGATAATGGATGCGGGCGGTGGTGCAGCGGACCGGTTGGTCCGAGGTGAAAGTCGGCGGCGAGTGCGTCGGCCGGGCCGGGTTTGGCCTGACGGTTCTGCTCGGGGTCGGCAGGGAGGATTCGGCGGACGATGCGGCGGCTTTGGCGGAGAAAATTGCCCATTTGCGGATCTTTGAGGATGAAGCCGGCAAGATGAACCGGTCAGTGCTGGATGTGTCGGGACAGGTGCTGGCGATTTCCCAGTTTACGCTGTTCGGCGACTGCCGGAAGGGCCGGCGGCCCAGCTTCGATACGGCGGCACCGCCGGAGGCGGCCCGGGAACTCTATGAAACATTTGTGGCCGAGTTGCGGGCCAAGGGCCTGCCGGTGGAGTGCGGGCGCTTCCAGGCGGAGATGACGGTTACTCTCGAAAATCAAGGCCCGGTTACGTTGTTGCTCGACAGTAAAAAAAGTTTCTGACGGGAGGATCATTCATGAAAGTATTGCAGCTGGAAGTCGGCAGTCTTGGGACCAATTGTTATATTGCCTACTGCGAGAAGACCAGGAAGGCGGTGGTCATCGATCCGGGCGGCGATGCGGCGAGGATACTGGCGACTCTCAACCGGGAAGGGCTGACGGTCGAGGCGATCATCAACACCCACGGCCATGCCGACCATGTACTGGCGAATACGAAGGTGAAGGAAGCGACCGGCGCGCCGATCTGGATTCACAGCGCCGATGCCGACATGCTGGGCAGCGGTTCGCGTAACCTGTCGGCGTACATGGGCGCATCCACCAGCTGTGGAACTGCGGACCGGCTGCTGGCCGACGGCGATAATCTGACCATTGGCGAGTTCACGCTGAAGGTGTTGCACACGCCGGGACACACACCGGGCGGCATCAGCCTGCTCGGCGACAAGGCGGTCTTCGTCGGCGACACGTTGTTTGCGGAATCCATCGGCCGGACCGATTTTCCGGGCGGTTCGTACAGTCAGCTGATTCAAAGCATCAAAAACAAACTGATGGCCTTGCCCGATGAACTCAAGGCATTCCCCGGCCATGGACCGGCAACGACCATCGGTTGGGAACGGCGGCAGAATCCGTTTATCCAGTGATTGAATTCGCAAAAGGTCAGGTGAGGGAAATGTCCATTGACATGGTCGAATTGCGGCGACGGTTTCGGGAAAAACAGTACAAAGTCACGCCACAGCGGCAGAAAATCCTGGAGGTATTCGCGGATCATCCGGAAGAGCACCTGAGCGCGGAAGACGTATATTCGCTTCTGCGGTCGACGGCGCCGGACATCGGACTGGCGACGGTCTACCGAACCTTGGAGATGCTCGAGGGTTTGGCGTTTCTGCACCGGATCGAGTTTGGCGACGGCAAAAGCCGCTATGAACTGGCCGCCGGCGATTCGTCCCATTCGCATCACCATCTGATCTGTTTATCCTGCGGCACGGTCACGGAGTTCGGCGACGATTTGCTGGAAACACTGGAAAGCTTTGTTTCCCGGACGACGGATTTCCAGATCACCGACCATCAGGTGAAATTCTACGGTTATTGCGGCGAATGCCGGAAAAAAAGTGGCCACTGAGACGCCCTGGGGGATTCTGACCGGGGTGCGGCCGGCAAAAATCGTTCACCGGCTGCTGGACCAGGGGGAATCGCCGGCGGCGATCCGGAGCCAGCTGCAGTCCCGCTACGGGGTGTCCGCCGGGAAGGCGGCGCTGTTGACCGAGGTGGCGACCAACAACCGACGATTCGTTCCCGGACCGACGGCCGATCTGCAGGAAACCCGCAGAGTTTCGCTGTATCTGGGCATCCCTTATTGCGCCTCCCGCTGCGTGTACTGCTCCTTCCCGTCCTACGCGCTCGGGCGGCACGAAGCCGACGTAGAACCGTACCTTGACGCGCTGCACGAGGAGATCGAAAGCGCGGGCAGATGCGCCGGAGAAAACGGCTGGAAACCGCGCTGCCTGTACGTGGGCGGGGGCACGCC
>DCTI01000215.1 GCA_002329525.1 Negativicutes bacterium UBA1444 | reverse complement strand
ATACACCGCCGCACTGGACGCGAAAATGATCCGGCCGACGCCGGTGCGCCGGCATCCTTCCAACACCTGCAGCGTGCCGAGCACGTTCACTTGCGCGTCGATATCCGGATGTTCCAGCGATGAACCGACGATGGTCTGTGCCGCCAAATGGCACACCGCGTCGAATTTTTCCCGCTCGAACACCGCCATTAATTCGCTGTCCAGAATGTTCATCCGGATGAATTTGGCGGCCGGGGCGACATTTCCCGGCGAGCCGCTGGACAGGTCGTCCAGGACCACCGCCGCATGCCCGAGCCTCAGCAGTTGATCCACGATATGCGAGCCGATAAAGCCGGCGCCGCCGGTGACCAGTACTTTCACAGTCATTCTCCCTTTCGTTCGTCCGTCGATCCTTATTCCTTATTCACGGCCCGCGTCCCAAACACCTTCAGCGTAAAGTAGCCGCCAATGGCCGCCGGCAGATATTCCGCGAAAAACCGCCAGGCCACGGCAGCAACGCCGACGGTCCCGAGCGACAAAAACGGTTTGAAGCTGCTGATGAACAATCCTTCCGCCACGCCGGCTCCGCCGGGGGTCGGCGCAAAATACAGCAGCAGGTTCAAAAAGATCATCCGGCCCATGATCTGCAGCCAGTTCAACTCGGCGCCCAGCCCCGCAAACAGCATCGGCACGATGGCGTACAGGAACAGCAGGCTGACGCCGGACTCCAGAAATGCCAGGCCCACCGCCGCCGGTGACGCCGCGATCAGGCCGAGCGCGCCGCGCATGTCCCGGTAGATCTTCATCAGCCGGAACCGCCAGCGCACCGGAAAGCGCTTCAACACCACGACCGCCAGCCGGTCGGCAAGGCGGGTGCGCAGAATCGCCATCGCCGCCGCCACCAGGCCGGCGAACAGAACCGCGCCGCGAACAATGGCCTCCCGGTCGAACCACGGCAAAATTCGCGGGTCATGGTAAAACACCAAGGGCAGGCAGACGATCAGAAAAAAAATCGACAAAATGGTCCGGACCAGCACGATAACCGTCGCGCTGCCGGTCGGCACCCCCGCCTTTTTGAGAAAAAGGACCTGAATCACCGCGCCGCCGGAAGCCCCCGGCGTGAGCAGGGCCATGAAATAGTTTCCGAACACCACCCGCAGCGCCGCCCGCAGTTGCACGTTCCGCCCGGCCACCGCGCTCAGGCGCTGCAGCCGACGGGCGTCAAAATACATGCCGGTCGCGATCAGCAACACTACCCCGAGCAGGGACGCCGGGTGAAAGTCCGCCAATTGCCTGAGCGTATCCACATCGACGGTCCAATACAGCACCACCGCCGAAACAGCCACAATGAGGGCCACAAAGGCGGCAATGCGCTTGCGTGAAATCTCCATGCGTTCCTACAGCTCCCGAAAAGAAATCAGTTCTATCGCCTGCTCCCGCAGGATTTGCCGCGTGGCCGGAGCACACAGCGCCGCCAGTTCCCCGCGCCAATGATAACCCCACGAATATTCGGCNNCGACGCACCGTCCGGCAGACGCCGCAAGATGTTGTGCAGGGGCTGTTCGGTCAGTTGGCCGCCGGCCAGCATCCCGAAAAAATGGTCGGAACTCTTCAGGCCCGCCGCCCGCGCCCGCCGCCGGCACAGTCCGGCCAGAACAGTCAGACCGCTTCTGCCCGCGACACGACCAGGCGAACAGGACAGTCCGCCAAAAAACGTCAACGGCTCGGCCGGNNCCAAATCCAATACGATGGCAGAGATTCCCGGCACAACATGCAAATGTTGGTGGCTGTCCAGGTGGGTCGGCCGGATGCCGGCGCGCACCACCTTCTCAATCTGCGCCGCCAGCTCCCGCTCCACTTCCGCCCGCCGGACTTCCCCCCGCAGGTAGCGCAGCAAAAACACCGGGTGACTCGGCCGGAAGCGACCCTGCCCATCCACCAGCGAGGCGATCTCCACCGCCGGCGCTACCGGCAGCGCGCCGACCAGTGTCAGATGCACGCCGACGCCCAACTCCGGACACTCCCGCGCGATCGCCACCGCTTCGTCGAAGGCCGCACCGCCAGCCATCAGGCTGGTGCTGGTCACAATACCCCGGCTGTGGGCCTCCCGGATTCCCGCGTTCACCACCGCATGCAGTCCGAAATCATCGGCGTTGACGATGAGACGTTTCATTGTGCGCCGCCGACCTCTTCCGCGTGATAGGCATAAGCGCTGTGATTATGGATGGACTCGAAGCTCTCGCACTCCACCTCGAACCAGGCCGCGCCGTCCAGACTCCGCAGCGCCAGCACCAGATCCCGCAGCACATCCTCGATGAACTTGGGATTGTCGTAGGCGCTTTCCGTCACAAACTTCTCGTCCTCCCGCTTCAGCAGCGGATAGACCGGCGAGCTGCCCTGGCGCTCCATCAGGTCCACCAGATCTTCGATCCAGATGAACCGGCCGGGGACATAGCGGATGCGGACCCGCATCGCTCCCCGCTGGTTGTGGGCGCCGTATTCGGAAATCTCGCGGCTGCAGGGACACAGCGACGTAAACGGCGCTTCGATTCCCAGCACGAATTCCAGCTGCCCGTCCTGCGTCAGCTTGCCGTCGAACAGGCAGTCGTAATCGAGCAAACTGGCCAGGCCGCTGACCGGCGCTTTTTTTTCGATGAAATATTTGAACCGGATCTCGATGTGCGCCCGCTGGGCGCCGAGCCGCCCCATGATGTCCCGGAGCATGGCCTCCATTTCCC
>DCTI01000145.1:2900-3055 GCA_002329525.1 Negativicutes bacterium UBA1444 | reverse complement strand
GCCCAATCTGATCGAGATCCAGAAGAAGTCCTATCAATGGTTTCTTCAGACTGGATTGACGGAAATTTTTCGGGACATTTCGCCCATTCAGGACTTTACGGGCAATTTGGTGCTGTCGTTTGATGATTTTCGTCTGGGCGAATCCAAGTATGACG
>DCTI01000145.1:301-2851 GCA_002329525.1 Negativicutes bacterium UBA1444 | reverse complement strand
GGCGATTTCCCCCTGATGACCGACAATGGCACTTTCATCATCAATGGCGCCGAACGGGTCATCGTTAGCCAGTTGGTGCGATCACCCGGCGTTTATTACGATGTTGCCCTGGACGCGAACGGCAAGGAATTGTATTTCGCCACGGTGATTCCGAATCGGGGCGCTTGGCTTGAGCTGGAAACGGACTCCAATGATGTGGTCGCAGTTCGGGTCGACCGGACCCGCAAACTGCCGGTCACGGTGTTGATTCGTGCCCTGGGCTGGGAAAAGAACGAAGCCATCCTGGCGCTGTTCGACGACAACCCTCGGATCCGGGCCACGCTGGAGGGCGGCAAGGATGATTCGACAGATCGTGACACTGCGTTGCTGGAAATTTACAAACGGCTTCGGCCCGGGGAACCGGCTACGATCGAAAACGCCGCCCAATTGGTGGAGTCATTGTTTTTTGATTCCAAACGTTACGACCTGGCCACTGTCGGCCGCTATAAACTGACCAAGAAACTGGGCTGGCGGCGCCGTTTACAGGGCGTTTACCTGGAACAGAACATTGTGGACAGAAGCACCGGCGAGATCATTGTGGCAAGTCCTGATGAACATGGCAACCTGGTCCGGGTGGATGACGATATTCTGAATGCGATTGAGAAGAGCGGCGTGTTCAGCGAAGCGGCTATTGGGGACGGGCTGGTCGAAGTCTATGCGCGCCTGCATGAAGACTCGAAACCGGAAAAACTGCTCTGTACTCCGACTCCTGCCGACTTCAGCCGGCGTACGGTGACCAAGTCGGACATCATGGCTTCCATTGGCTATTTGTTGAATCTCGCCGAGGGATTCGGCAATAAGGATGATATCGACCACCTGGGGNNCATCGACCATTTGGGCAACCGTCGTATCCGCAGTGTCGGCGAGCTGCTGCAAAATCAGTTCCGTATCGGCTTGGCCCGGATGGAACGGGTGGTGCGTGAGCGGATGACCATTCAGGACGTGGATGTGATTACCCCGCAGGCGCTTATCAATATCCGACCGGTTGTGGCAGCAATCAAGGAATTCTTCGGGTCCAGCCAATTGTCGCAATTCATGGACCAGACCAATCCGCTGGCCGAGTTGACCCATAAACGACGTCTCAGCGCACTGGGGCCGGGAGGATTGAGCCGTGAACGGGCTGGTTTTGAAGTCCGCGACGTCCACCATTCCCACTATGGACGCATGTGCCCGATTGAAACGCCGNNAGGTCCGAACATCGGCCTGATCGGTTCGTTGTCCACATTTGCCCGCGTGAACCAGTTCGGCTTCATTGAAACGCCTTACCGAAAAGTGGACAAAAAGAATCTGCGGGTTACGGAAGACGTACATTATCTCACGGCCGACGAGGAAGACGAATACGTCATTGCGCAGGCCAATGAGAAACTGAATAAAAACGGTTGGTTTGCCGACGAACAAGTCAGCGTCCGTTACCGGGACCTGATCCTGGAAGTGCCGGCGCCGGAAGTCGATTACATGGACGTGTCGCCGAAGCAGGTTGTATCGATTGCGACAGCCATGATCCCGTTCCTGGAAAATGACGACGCGAACCGGGCGTTGATGGGCGCCAACATGCAGCGACAAGCGGTGCCGCTACTCCGCCCGAAGGCGCCGCTGGTCGGCACCGGAATGGAATCCAAGGCAGCCCGCGACTCCGGCGTGGTAGTTCTGGCGAAGAATGCCGGCGTTGTCGAACGGGCGACCGCAACGGAGATTATCATTCGTCGTGCTGACGACAAAGGCGCCGACAAGTACAAACTGCTGAAGTATCTGCGTTCCAACCAGGGTACCTGTATCAATCAACGGCCGCTGGTCTACAAGGGTGAGATCATCGAAAAAGGCCAGGTCCTGGCCGATGGTCCGTCCACTGACCGCGGTGAGCTGGCATTGGGCCGGAATATTCTGGTTGCGTTCATGCCCTGGGAAGGTTATAACTACGAAGACGCGATTTTGCTCAGCGAAAAAATCGTTAAGGAAGACGTCTTTACATCCATCCATGTCGAAGAATACGAGTGTGATTCCCGAGATACCAAACTCGGTCCGGAAGAAATCACCCGGGATATTCCCAATGTGGCGGAAGAAGCTTTGGGAGACCTGGATGACCGCGGGATCATCCGCATTGGCGCGGAAGTGCGTCCCGGCGATATTCTGGTCGGTAAAGTAACGCCGAAGGGCGAAACCGAGCTAACGGCGGAAGAAAGGTTGTTACGGGCGATTTTCGGCGAGAAGGCGCGGGAGGTTCGCGATACTTCGTTGCGGGTGCCGCATGGCGAATCCGGCAAGGTCGTCGATGTAAAAGTCTTCACGCGCGAAAACGGCGATGAATTGATGCCGGGCGTCAACCAACTCGTTCGCGTGTACATTGCGCAGAAACGTAAAATTTCCGAGGGAGATAAAATGGCGGGCCGCCACGGCAACAAAGGGGTCGTGTCGCGGATTATGGCGGAAGAGGATATGCCTTTCCTGCCGGACGGGACGCCGGTGCAAATCGTGCTGAATCCTTTGGGTGTACCTTCCCGTATGAACATCGGA
>DCTI01000145.1:0-188 GCA_002329525.1 Negativicutes bacterium UBA1444 | reverse complement strand
ACGGTGACTGTGGAATTCATATAGCGACGCCGGTATTTGATGGCGCCACTGAAGAGGAAGTCATTCGGACGCTGAAGTTGGCACAGTTGCCGGAAGACGGCAAGACCATCCTGCGTGACGGCCGGACCGGCCGGCAATTCGACAATCCGGTCACAGTCGGTTATGTTTACATGCTGAAACTGCATCAT
>DCTI01000232.1:2294-2534 GCA_002329525.1 Negativicutes bacterium UBA1444 | reverse complement strand
CCACCCGTTCCCAGCCGTCCCAGGCATCGGCCCGGCCGCCGTTGAGCGTCGTGCTAACGTAGTTCAGAACCCCGTAAAGCAGCATGAGGCCGCCGATCCCCAGGACCCGGTACTGGCCGCGAACCGAGGCCAGCAGCAACCGGCGGGCGTGGGCGCGGGCCAGTGTCTGGATGAGCCAGAGGCCAAGCACGATCAGGGGGTAGGTGGCGTAACGCCGGCCGAACAGGGACGTGACCATGG
>DCTI01000232.1:0-2282 GCA_002329525.1 Negativicutes bacterium UBA1444 | reverse complement strand
GAGCCGCAGGACTCGTTTCCATTTTAGCAAATTATCGCTCATTCACGGCCTCCCGGTAACAATCCAACAACGCCGGATAATAATGTTCCCACCGCATGTTTTCCAGAACGAAGCGCCGCCCGGCCTCCCCCTGGGCGCGCGCGCGGTCGGGCCGCCGCAGCATTTCGACCAGAGCCTGGCGCAATGCCGCCGCGTCACCGGGTGGCACCAGCAGACCCCGTTCGCCCTGATCGCCGATCAGTTCGCGTGACCCGNNGGAATGCCGGCGGAAAAAGCGTCAACGATCGTGAGCGGACAGTTTTCCGGACATATCGACGGCAGCACCAGTACCGAAGCTTGCTCCAGGTATTGCCAGTACTCGTCGCCCTCGCAAAAACCCTGCCACATGATCTTGCCCGAGTGTTCCGTTTCCGACGCCTGCACGACTCTGTCCCGCAATTCGCCATCCCCCAGAATCGTCAGACGGCAGTCCATCTCCCGGACGGCCTCGAGCAGAACGTCCAGGCCTTTCAGAGGCGACAGCCGTCCGGAAAAAACGATCAGGTCGGCTTCGCGCGAGTTGGCAGGAAGGCGGGCAGTGTTGCGGGTAAAATTGTAGATATGGCGGATTTTCTGCGGCACACCCCATTCCCGGGCCTTTTCCAGCAAGTAGCGGCTGGGCACGATGACCCGGCGCAGATGGCGGTAAGGGTCAGCCCCCATCAGTTTTCTGCGCCAATACGCCGACGCGGCTGACAGCACGTCGACGCAGCCGATCGCGTTCAAGTAGCGGCCGCCCCGGCAGCGTTCGCAGTAGCCATTCCGGCTGTATAACGACTGATTCAGGCAAAAGGCGGCATGATCGTGCCAGGTTTGCACCACCGGGAAGCCCTGGCTGCCGATATGTTCCAGAATCCACAGGTGCTTGGTCCGCAGACCGTGTACATGGACGATGTCCGGCCGGAACTGACGCAGCAACGTGGTCAGGGCGCCGCTGATCTCCTGCTGTCCGGGTTGCACCGTGATGTCGCCTGGGCAGAAAGTCCGCACCCGATGTCCCTGCTCGGACAGCAAAACGCAAAGATCGTGAAAATGCTGCTCCGTGCCGCCGAGCAGCGCACTGCCCTCGTTGATTTGGAGGATCCGTTCCGTCATATCATTCTTCCTTTTCCACTTTCAATATCTCCCGCCAGGCTTGTGCAGCCCGCGTCCAGGTATATTGCCCGGCCCGTTCCCGTCCGGCTTGTCGCAGCCGTTCCCGCAACCCTGGCTCACGCCAGGTGTTGCAGATCGCCGCCGCCAGTTCGGCCGGATCGGTCGCATCGCAGTATACCGCGGCCTCGCCGCCAACTTCCGGCAAGGACGCCGACCGGGAGGAGACGACCGGCAGTCCGGCCGCCATCGCTTCCAGCAGCGGCAGGCCGAATCCCTCATACAGAGAGGGAAAGACAAACAAGTCCGCCGTGGCGTACAGCGTGCGCAGTTGTTCGTCCGAAACAAACCCGGTAAAAGTGACGGAGTCGGCAATGCCGCCCTCCTTCAGGATGGGACCGTATTTGGCCGCCGCCGCATCCCCCAGGCCGCCGCAGGTCAAGGTGGCCGGACAGTCCAGCCGCCGGTGCAGGATGAGCAAGGCTTCCATCAGTCGCCGCAGATTCTTGCGTTCGTCGTCCGAACCCACATAGAGCAGTCGCGGACCGGCCGATTCAGCGGCGCGTTCGGCCGTCGCCGGCAAAAACCAGCTACCGTCGACCCCGAGTGGCATGACGCGGATCTGCCGCGCATCGACGCCAAGATAGCGGACGATTTCCTGCCGGGAAAACTCCGAAATCGTCACGATCCGGTCGGCGGCGCGGGCCGCCTGCCGGAAACGGTTTTCGTCCTTGCGTTGGTCCCACCATCGCAGCAGGCTTCGATAGGGAAACACGAACGGCCTGACGTCGTTGATGGTGACGACCCGGCGGCCGGTGCGCGGCTGGACATCCACCCGGTTCCAGGGGTACCAGCAGGCGTCGACTGCCTGTGTCGGCAGGTCGCCGGCCAATATGGTCTGCGCCGGTAATGTCGGGTTGACTTGCCGGAGCCAATTTTCGACCTGGGGAATATCTGCCGGTTTGCGGACGAAGAACAGCCATTCGTCGGTCGTATCCGCGAGCAGTTCGCGCAGCAGGCACCGCACGACCCGCCCCATGCCCCGCTGGTCGGCCACGAAAAAGGAAAGATCAACGGCCAGGCGCATAGTAGCTCCGATACCACTCGACGAAGTTGCGCAGGCCGGTTTCCGGCGGCGTGGCGGGATGGAA
>DCTI01000040.1 GCA_002329525.1 Negativicutes bacterium UBA1444 | reverse complement strand
CCCGGTTTCAGAACCGTCCGGCATTTTTCCAGCAGCAACCGACGTTCTGGTTGCCGGAACAGATGCAACACGTTAAAACTGAAAATGGCATCATAGGCGTTGGGCGTTAACGGCATCTCCATGACGGACAGGCAGTGATGCACGGTCAACGGGTCGAATTGCCGGGCCGCCGCCACTGCCGTTGATGATATTTCGATCCCGGCCACCGCGAGGCCGGCGCTGGAAAACAACCGGGTATTGCGCCCATAGCCGGAACCAAGAACCAGTATGTTTTTCGCCTGTTCCCGCCGGAACAGCGCCAATGCCTTCACGGCGGTATTGCTGGGCTCATCGCCCCAGATTCTGCCTTCGCCGCTGAAGCGTCCTTCCCAGTATGATCCCATGTTTCGCAGATATTCTTCCATGCGGCCCCGTCCTTTCCCGATCAAGCGGTCTTCTGTAGACATCGTATGAAATATATGATTCTCGCTCCCGGCCATTCATTCCTGTTCCCGGCATTTATTCCCGTACTCAACCCACAGGTTTGTAACATTTTTCTTGTAACGGCTTTCTATTGAAAGAGTCAGAATATTAAAATACAATGACCCTGAATGGAGGCTTCTGTTTCTATCCATCTCTGACGCACGGACAAAATATAGGAGGTGTTTTTCATGATTGATGTCATCAAGCCATGGGGAGATCTTGTGCCTTTGATTCTCGGGGCTCTGGTTATCATCATCGTTGGGCTTATTATTGCCAGCACCATGAAAAGCCTCACCCACTCCCTGCTGTCCCGGCTCAATCTGGACGCCTACATCGGCAAATTCAGCGGCTGTCCGGCGGACAGGCCGCCGCGCGTCAGCCTGTTCCTGTCCAGCCTGATCTACTATCTGGTTCTGTTGTTTGTCCTGATGGCCCTGCTGGAACTGTTCCACCTGACCATGCTGGTGGATCCGATCAAAACTCTGCTTGGCAGCATTTTTGTGTATTCGAGCCGGTTCTTCGGCGCCATCGTGCTGGTCGTCATCGCCTGGCTCGTCGCCAAAATGCTGCGTCTGGCGACTCTCGGGCTGTTGAACGCGATCGGCATCGATCAGAAGGTCGCGCCGCGACTGCCGAACATCTCCCTCGCCAAAAGCCTCAGCGACATCGTGTTCGGCCTGGTGTTCCTGTTTTTTCTGCCGGCGATTCTCGATGCGTTGGCCCTGACCGGGCTGCTCGCTCCCGTCAACGCCCTGATTACCAAGATCCTCGCCTATCTGCCCAATCTGGCCGGCGTCGCTCTGCTCGCCATTGTAGCCTGGATCGTGGCGGAAGTGCTTCGCAAGTTGACGGTCGCCGGGCTGACCGCCTTTTCCCTGGATGCCCGTCTGGGATTCGCCGAATCCCAGGTCTCCCTCAGCCAGGTTCTCGGCAACGTGGTCTACGGGCTGGTGTTTCTGTTCTTCCTGCCGGCCATCCTGGACACATTGTCCCTCGGCGGCCTGCTGACGCCGGTCAACCTGATGGTCGGCAAACTGCTGGCGTTTCTGCCGAATCTGGCCGGCGCCCTGCTGATCATTTTCATCGCCTGGTGGGTCGGCCGATTCGTCCGTTCCTTCAGCTTCAGCCTGCTGCAGGCTTCCGGCCTCGATGCCAAAGTCATCGCCTATACGAAGGGGATCTCGCTGGCGAAGACGATCAGCGATGTACTGTATGCCTTGGTCTGGCTGCTCTTCCTGCCGGCCGTGCTGGACACCCTGGGTCTGGAGGGGCTGCTCTGGCCAGTCAACGGCATGATCGGCAAAATGCTGGAATTCTTGCCGAACCTGTTCGCCGCCGCGCTGCTCATCGCCATCTCCTACATCTGTGGCCGCATTCTGGCCCAGATCGTTACCGGACTGCTAAGCGGCTTCGGCATCGACGCTTTTCTGGAAAGACAGGGTTGTGTGTCGGCGGCGTCCAAAGAGTATCCGCCTTCCCGCATTGTCGGGATGCTGGTGCTGTTCTGGGTGATGCTGCTGGCTATTATGGAGACCGCCCAGGGGCTGGGTTTTTCCCTGCTGGCTGATCTGTCGGCAAAATTTACCGTGTTCGCCTCGCAAATTCTGCTTGGCCTGATCATCTTTGGCTTGGGCGTATACCTGGCCAACTGGGCGAATCGGGCCATCGTCAGCGGTGGGATGGTCAACGCCAAACTGCTGGCTACTGCCGCCCGGATCGCCATCCTTGTGTTGTCGGCGGCCATGGCGCTGCGTGAAATGGGGATTGCCAACGACATCATCAACCTGGCTTTCGGACTGTTGCTGGGCGCCGTAGCCGTGGCTGTCGCCCTGGCTTTCGGCCTGGGCGGCCGGGAAGCAGCCGGCCAACAACTGGCGCAATGGTCGGAATGTCTGAAAAACAAAGAAAAACAACCCTGATCGGTGTATCCCATTGAATCCCCATAAATCTTCTCCCCCTATGGAAAGGCCGACCTGTCAACTTATTGCCAGGTCGGCCTTCGTATTATATAGTTAATATGGCTAAAGTGTATTTACAGAGTTCCAGATAATGAATGGAGGCTGACGGCTCTGAAAATGCGCCTGTTTCTTCCGCTTCTCATCGGTCTCCTTGTTGGGGCGTTACTCTATTTCACCAAAGGTTGGTGGGGGTTTTTTATCATTTTCCCTTGGATCGGCGCTTGCATTGCTTTGGGACTGTTCATTGCCGCGCAGAAACCGAAAGCCAAACGCGATCAAGGCCGCCGCATTGCTATTCTTGCCATTGCACCGATATTCCTGATCTTTCTCGGCATATACCAGCGGGAAAATTTGCAGCTGGAGCAGACGGTTTTTTATCTCGCCGCCGGAGCATTCAGCCGTGTACTGATCCATTATACAGTCGCTAAAGTGTTGGGCCCGTTAATCTGGGGCCGGGGTTTTTGCGGCTGGGCCTGTTGGACCGCCGCCATCCTCGAGTGGCTGCCGATTCAGGAAAACAGGCCGATCCCAAAAAACCATGCGCGGTTTCGCTGGCTATTTCTTCTAGCCAGCCTGTTGATTCCGTTGCTGTTTATCTGGAGCGGGTATGACTATCGCCAGGCCCAGATTTATGAGAGTGGCGGAAAATTTGACCAACTGGTCTGGTTTGCGGTAGGCAATGGATTTTATTATATCACGGCGATTATTCTTGCTTTCCGGTTTGGGAAAAAACGTGCCTTTTGCAAAATTGCCTGTCCCGTATCCCTCATCATGAAAATTCCGGCGCAGTACGCCCGGATTCGAATCCGGCCTTCGGGGATTTCCTGCATCGGCTGCGGCCAATGTTCCCGGAACTGCCCCATGGACGTCGATGTCATGGCAGCGATTCGGTCCGGAAAACCGCTTCAGTCGGCCGAATGCATTCTGTGCGGCGCCTGCCGGCATATTTGTCCGGTAGGAGCCATCCAATAGAACGGGGGAATAATAGCATGGAAGTCTTGATCGAAATATCGACGGCCGGACTCACGCTGATCTCATCCGGCTCGTTCATTACTGTCGACGACACGCCGGTCAAGATGGATGTAATCATTGATGACGAACGAACGGTATCGGTACTATTGCTGTTTCATCACGAACGCCATCCAGCCGGCAAAACCATCAGTCATAAAGTATCCGAAGACCGGACCGTCGATGAATGGCACATTTATGATGCCGCGGATGGTGAGCCCGAAGCTTACATTGCTCCGGCCCCAGTCGTTTTATATACCGACGGCTGCACGCCGATGGCGTTGTATCTGCAACTGCATACGCAGCGGCTGTCCAGCGGCCCCATGAAGGTCGACTATGTCTGGTGGGACGGGGAACGGGACGCCATGGGTCCCGAATACAAAGTTTAGCGGTTACGAACAAACCTGAATTCGGAGAAGGAAGTAATGCCATGAATCTATTAGTAGTCCTGGCCAACCCCAAAAAAAGTTCTTACACACGCCAATTGATGGATACATTCTTAACCTCTTATCGCAGCCATCATCCGGCAGACGTCATTACGGAATTGGACTTATATCGTCAGGCAGCGCTTCCGGTCATTGATGATTCTGTATTACAGGCCTGGGCCAAACCGGCGGGCAAGCTCTTGCCGGAAGAACAGCATCTGTTGTCAGGAATTGATCAGTATACCGACCAGTTCGTCGCCGCCGACAAGGTTGTTTTCGCGGCGCCGATGTGGAATCTGCAGTTTCCGCCGCTGTTGACGGCGTACCTGGCGACCATCATGGTGGCCGGAAAAACCTTCGCTTATACGGAAAACGGAATTTGCGGCCTGGTGCCGGACAAACCCGTCTTGCTGCTGCACGTTCGCGGCGGCATCTATTCGACCGGCCCGCTGCAGCCATTCGATCACGCTGTCCCCTTCCTGCGCGATGTGTGCGCCATGGTCGGCATCCGCAATTTTCGGACGCTGCTGTGCGAAGGGGCGGAAATGCGGCCGGACCAGGCCGGCCAAATCCTGGACCTTTCCCTGCGGCAAGCGGCGCAATGGGCCGAACATTTTTGATCCGGCCGAACTCGGTTAAAAACACAAAGGGGTTGAAACCATGATCAATCCGTCATATCAGATTCGGACCATGAGCCACCAGGAAGTGCAGCTGGCCGTAGATTGGGCGGCCGCCGAAGGTTGGAATCCGGGGCTGCATGATGCCGCACTATTTTATGCCGCCGATCCGCAGGGATTTCTCGCCGGTTTTCTGGGCGACCGACTGATCGCCACGATCTCGGCGGTGCGGTATCGGCAGGACTTCGGCTTTATCGGTTTTTATATCGTAACCCCCGAATTCCGTGGCCACGGCTATGGCTGGCAACTCTGGCAAACCGCCATGCAGGGTCTGGCCGGCCGCAACGTCGGTCTGGATGGCGTCGTCGCCCAACAGGATAACTATAAAAAATCCGGGTTCCTGTTGGCCTATAACAATGTTCGCTATCAGGCGCAAGTTCCCGCCAGGACGGCAAACTCCGCCAACATTGCGGACCTGTCCGCACTGCCCTTTGATACTGTTTTGGCCTACGACAGCCGCTGCTTCTTCGCGCT
>DCTI01000108.1:182-2919 GCA_002329525.1 Negativicutes bacterium UBA1444 | reverse complement strand
GCCAGGAACGGCAAGGTTGGCGGATGAACGCCCTGATCTGGCTCATCGACACAAATGAGGGCTGGCGGATAGGGATGAATGCACAGAACCGTCCAGCACAGCAATCGCAAAATGCCGTCCGACAAATCGGCCAGACTCAACTCCTGATCAATGCCGCGTTCCTGCCAAAAGGCAATCACTTGCCCTGGTCCGCCCCGCGCTTTGACTGTCAGCCCGATAAAGCCGGGAACCATCAGGCGCATGAACTGCTGCACCTCATCAAACGCCGCCCGTTCCTCTGTCATCAAGTAATGCAGCACGGAGCTCAAATTTCCGGCGTCCTCGTGCAGAACCGGCCGTTCCTCGACCGGCACGCTCTTGCGGATCTTTTCATTGGCAATGGAAAAGGAACTGTAAAACCGCCAGCTCCGCACATACTCCCGCAACTGGTAAAGCATTGGCAATGCCGGGTTGGTCATCACGCTGAGCGCCAGCTGGTTGGGTTTCGCCAGTTGCAAATCTTGTTTGACCAATCCTTTGCCGCGTCCCTCCTGAATCACCCCTTTGCCGGCATCCACATCCATATACACGTAAGGCTGCTTAAACTGCACCGATAATGGCGCTGATGACTGCACACACTCCCGACCGACTTTGGTCTTGCCGATCGGTCCGAATAAATATCCTTTGTAAGTCAGAGAAACAGGTTTCCCAATATCAATGTCCAGATTCCATTGAAACCGTTCCGGTCCCGGAATATGAAAAATCTGTTGTCCCGACGAACCGGCGATCACTTCCGGCGGGATATCCTGATAAGCGCTGTCCCGCAGAAAGCGCAGAAATTCAAACAAGCTGGATTTACCGGCGCCATTGGCGCCCACCAGCACTTCCAGCGGTCCCGTGTTCGCCTGAAAATCGCGAAAAGGTCGATAGCCTTCAATCTGCAGCGACTTGATCCGCCAAATTTCCGTTGCTTGATTCATCGTTCATCGCTCCTCTTCACGTTGACTCCATATATCCAAAACACTTCCCACACAAGGGTTATCATAAGCATCTTACGTGATTTGACCGATATTTTCAACAATGCCGGCCGACAACAACTCCGCAATGCTATACATCACACAGGTCACGCCGAAGTCCGGCTCCTTGCGGAACGGCTGACGAACATATCGCAGGTTGGCAGCCATGCCGTCCGTTACTTCGGCAATGGCCAGAATGAAGTCTTCCGGCTTGTTCAGCGCCGTAAGTATCTCGTTTTTGGTTACAATCACGGTGTCGGCGCCGGCCGCCCGGCCCTTGACCTCGATAAACCTGAGCTTGCCGGTGCCAGGCACGCGCGACTCCACATCGTAGCCGCATTTGGCGGCACTGACATCGACCGGCTCGAAGCCAAGACGGCTCTCGTATGCCATGACCGCGCGCATGGCCGCCAGTTCGCTGGTCCGGGTGTCGGCGGCAAACGCGGGCACTGCCGTTCCTTGTATACCCTGTAACGTATCCAGCAATCCTTGCGGAACGATGAGCGCGCCGCCGAAAACGACCGGCGGCATAGGCGCCAGCTTGCGTTCGTCGGCCAACTCCGCCAGACGTTGCTGCAATCGGGCCGTCAGATTGTCCGCCCGCTCCCGCGCTTTTGCCGAGTTCAGCGCTGCGTTCACCTTGCCGGCAGCTTCCTGCGCCGCCAGTTCCAGCGCCCGGTGATCCCAAAAGTTGATCTCCTTGGTCAGCCGATCCTTGACGGCGGCGGTGATCTTGTCGACGCGCCGTTCTTTTTCGGAACGTACCGCGTTAAAATGCGCCGGAACCAGATGCTGCACCGCATAGGAAACAACCCGGCTTTCCACGTCCATTCCATGCAACAGATCGTCAAGGGCCGGATTCACCACCGCCAGTTCCGCCTCTGTCGCCGGCCGGTAATCGAGATAGGGTGCCGGGCCGGCATTGTAGGTTTCTTCGCCTCGCATCTCCACAAACTGCATCTGTCGGGACACGGTCCGGCGACTGCCGCTCTGATCCAATCGGGCGTCACAGACAGAATGCTCGACATAGGCCAGGACACGCGCCTGCGTTGAAGCGTCCGCCGGATCGATCAACATCGCTCCGCGTTTTAGCAGATCGCGATGCCGTTCCAGAATCAGGTCGATTACCGAATCCAGCAGCGGATGGCCCGGACAAACAAAAGCCGCCAGCGGCTTTCCCGCCACATGAATCCGTTCTTTTTCAAAGCAGATCCGCTCATACCGCGGCAACACAGGAATGCCTGTGCCAATCAGGCGGTCACGGGAACGGATCACCGCCGGCACATGGGTGATCTCCCAGCGCTTGGGCTCCCGCTCATACATTTTCCCGCCCAGCATCGAAAACGCGCCCCGGAAGAAGGCCGCGATGAAATGAGGCTGCAGACGTCGCGCCTCGATCCTCTCCATCTCTTCCCGAATGGCCATGACCTTGCGCACATCCATGCTGTCATGAGCCAGGGCATGATCTTCCAGCAGTCGCATGAGCGAGTCACGGTCCAAGGCCTGGTCGACGACCTGATGCAACCGGGCCTTCACATCCGGCTGGTCGCCGTAGCGGATGGCCTCGACGAGCAAATCCCGCAGCGGCCGGTTGTCAAAGGAGACTTTGCCGAGTACGTCGAACACGCGGCCCCCCAAGGCGGCCCGTTCTTCCTCCAGTTTTTCGAACAGCCGCTTGAAGACCTCTCCTTCGCGGGTTTCATGCGCCACCAGATTCCAGAGATGGCAGACCTCGGTCTGGG
>DCTI01000108.1:0-170 GCA_002329525.1 Negativicutes bacterium UBA1444 | reverse complement strand
CAGGTCGTAGTTGACCATCAGATGGGCCCGTTGCAGGTTGATTCCTTCGCCGGCGGCATCCGTCGCCACCAGAACCAAGGTGTCTTTATCCTGGGTGAACAGTTCCTGGATCCGTTTTCGTTCTTCCCGGCCCATGCCGCCGCAGATGGAAACCACGGCTTCGTCGCGGC
>DCTI01000038.1 GCA_002329525.1 Negativicutes bacterium UBA1444 | reverse complement strand
GCGGGAACCCCGATCGGCAACTCCCGCCGCAAAATCCGCAGTTCGAGCAGCGTACCGACATATTTAGCGGTTTTGTCGCTCGGTTCGCCGATTTTGTCAGCGATTTCACCGATTTTGCTCGCTCCGCCGGCGACTGCAGTCAAAATGGAGTGATACAGAGCCGGCTGCCGAAGTTCCTGCCGCAACAAGTTTCGAGGTTCCTCATACAGAAAAGCCGTCTTGTCCAAGATCCTTTCCCTGACATTCGCCGCAACGCCGCGCTTGGGCTCAAATTGCCGGAGATATTGGGGAATTCCGCCTAAAATGCCATAGGCGCCAAGTTGGTCCTCTGCCGTCCATTCAGAAAAAAAGAGCCGACTTTCCGCAAAAGACAGCGGTTGCAACTGCAATTGCGCTGTACGACGGCCGAACAAGGGGCTCTTTTCACCCAGTACTTCCCTCTCCATAAACCCGACCGAAGAACCGCACAAGATCAAAAATAGCTGTCCCGCCGCGAAGCGGTGGTCAATCAGGTTTTGCAGCAACGACGAAATCCGGGGATATGCTTCCGCCAGATACGGATACTCGTCGATCACTAGTACTACGCGCTCTTGTTCCGCCCGTCTCGCCAAAAACTCAAACGCGGCGTCCCAGGATGCAAACGGCTGCGACAAATCCGGTATAGCAGCCCACGCGAGAAGTTGGCGAGAAAACCTGTCCAGCGAAGCCTTCTCGTCAAACTCGTCGGCTACGAAAAACACGGCATTGCGTCCCTGACAAAACTCACTCAGCAATGTCGTCTTTCCCACCCGTCGACGTCCATACACCACCAAAAACTGAAATCCCTGCGCTGCCGTCAAACGCTGCAGCATTGCCATTTCTTGCGTACGTCCAATAAACATTTCGCACCTCTATTAACTCATGAGTTACTTACTTACGAGTTAATTATATTGCATCCGTCCATCGGCAACAAGGGCTACCTTTTCCGAAACCCATTTCCGCATTATGTTGTTCAAAGGAGACACTGCCATGCTTTTTTCCCGCCAACCCCGCATTTTTCGCACGACCGCCGTATTGTTTTCCTGCCTGCTTCTGCTATTTGTCCTGGGGTTCATCGTTCAGACAACCGCAGCCGCTGCTCCCGAATACTACCGCATCGTCGTGCTCGGCGACCCGCACCTGCCCTACAAACCAGTGCTCTGGGACAACGGCTCGCGTCAGGAAAAAGTCATGGCCGCCAAAGACAAACTTATCACGCAGCTCAATGCCTGGGACGATGTAAACCTGGTGGTCGCCATCGGTGATATCACCGGCGGCTTCGGCCTGAAGGAAGAATACGACTACGCCCGGGACTACTTCGCCCGGCTGCGGCATCCCTACACCGCCATTACCGGCAACCATGACTATATTTTCGCCAACCACTGGGCGCCGGGATCGCACTGGCCTTGGGCCGGACCGAAAACCCGCCAGACCAAACTGGACCGTTTCCGGAATCTTTTCGGCCTCACCGAACTGTATCAGAGCCGGCGCGCCGGTCCTTGTCTGCTGATTTTTCTCTCCGCCGACATGATCGCCGGCAATCCTTATCAAACCCAGATTTCGCCGGCGCAGTTGGCCTGGTTCCAGGCCCAGCTGGCCGCCAACCCGCAGGTTCCCACCATCGTCTTCAACCACGCGCCGCTCAAAGGAACCCTGAGCAACGACTTCAAGAAAGCCAATACCGATCAGGAAATCGCCCAACCGCACGAAGCGATCCGGGAGATCCTCCGCCAGAACCCGCAGGTTCTCCTCTGGGTTTCCGGCCACTTGCACGTGCCGGCGACCAATGCCAACTACCATTCACCCCTCAACCGATTCGAAAACCGAGTGTTGAATCTCCACAACGCCGATCTGGACCGAGTCNNGACCGGGTCGAGCAATGGACCAACTCTTTGTACATCTACTCCGACCGGGTGGTGATCCGCACCTTCGCCCATCAGTCGCAAACTTGGCTCGCCGCCCTGGATCGCGTCGTGCCGCTGCCAACGCGGTCGTCACTGCCGCCCGCGAAATAGCCAAGAAATGAAGGAAGGAGCTGTCTCAGCTCCTTTTTGTTTTCAATTATTTTTCAGTTGTATTATTCCCGAGCCATATACAAAATTCTTTCTCATCCGTCTTTCCTTGCGCCAAATCCAACACAACCCGAACAACCTCGGCCTCCGACGCCGATATCTTCAACCCGTGCATGGCCAGAAAGATATACGCAGCAAGAAAGCCAGTTCGCTTGTTCCCATCGACAAATGGGTGGTCCAGGATAATGCCCACGGCATAAGCTGCCGCCAGTTCAACAATCGTTGGGCTTTCGTAAGAATAAAGGTGAAGCGGTCTGGCCATAGCGGAAGCCAGCAACCCCAAATCCCGGATTCCCGCCCTTCCGCCATTCTCGGCGATTTGTTCATCATGCACCGCCAAAATCACATTTTTACTCAGCCAATGCATCCCCACTTTATTTTGCCAATTCCCGAAGAGCGTTACGGTACTCGGCCATTCCCTGCCGCGCCACGGTCATCTGCAGTTCAAATTCCGGATCATACGGTGAAACCATATAGCCGCCGGGAGTTTCCGTCAGAAAAACACTGTCGCCTTTTTTTATTTTCAGTCTGGCCGCTGCTTCCTTCGGCAGAATCAAACCAATGGAATTGCCGATTTGTGAAACCTTAGCCCGCATTTTCCCCACCTCTTTGTTATATCATATGTTATAACAAGAGTCCCGTCAAGCCGGGACTCTTTGCTATCTCACCAACTGTAGCTCAGCGCTGCATTGACGCCGAAGTTCGAGCCGAACCGGCGCCATTCCCCCTGCACTCCCGCGCTCAGTTTCCAGGAGCCCGCCGTTTCCCAACTGGCCGCCAGCTCGGCCTGCACCGCGTCGGCGCCGGCTTTCTGGCTGACGATGCGCAGCGGACTGCCGCCCCAAGTCAGGTTCGCCGTCGTATCCGTGTTCCGGAATTCGTGCAGCACGCCGACCCGGTAGCTGTAGTTCCGCCGGAATCCCCGACCCGTCTTCACGCCGCCGGCCAAACTACGCCCGTAGGAAAGTTCCGCCGCCAGGCGGGAATCCCGCGCCGCTGCGGCCGATACCCGCAGCAGGTCGTCGCCGGTTTCGTGAAAGCCGTCGCGGGCCACCCGCTCGCCCAGCAGCGCCAGCGACCATTCCTGGCGGCCTTGGGCCTGGGCCCGGTCCTGCCCCACCGCCAGCCTNNTCCGTCCCTGGTCCCGGGCTCGTTCCTGTCCCACGGCCAGCCGGCCGAACCAGTGCTGGCCACCCGCACTGCCGGTGGCGCTCATCCCCCAGGCTGTCAGCTGCCGGTCATGCCGGCCGTTTGTCCGACCGACGCCCAAATGGGCGTCCACAAAAAACTTACCCGGCCGGTATTGGGCATAGACATGGCCGCCAGTCTGCTCCAACGTAGAAACACCAGGGCCGCTCAGACTCACCGTGCTGCCCTTCATGGTCGCGAAGCCGATGCCGGCCCGGAACTGCGGCTTGTTCAGAAACTCCACATTTACGATCGTCCCGTTGCCCTGGACATCCCGGCCGGCCACCGCGTAGGTGCCGGTCCGTCCCCACTGGCGAAACTGCCGCACCTGAACATGATCCGCCGCCGGCTCCTCATGCAGCATCGCCGCCAAATTCCGGTTGGTTCCCCGCAGCAGCTCCAGCGAACCGGAGTGGCTGTCGGCGATCAGCTGGCCGCTCATCTGGCCGGCCGCTGCTCGCAGCCCGGCGCCGGTCAGCGTGTAGAGCGTCCCGTACACCAGATTCTCTTCCGTCGTCAGCGCCGCCAGCTGCGCCGGCCGATCCGCCTGCCACAGCGCCGCCAC
>DCTI01000009.1 GCA_002329525.1 Negativicutes bacterium UBA1444 | reverse complement strand
GTCCAGGTGATGTTGGCGGAGCACGCAGCGGGACGCAAGCTGGTCGCGGCGATGGACCGCGCCCTGACAGATTTTCAGACGGGAAATGCCGCCGCGGCGGCGACGCTGCGGGAAGCGGCGGCCGAGTACGTCAAACTGCTGACCGACCATATTTACAAAGAAGATCATGTGTTATACCCAATTGCGGACGAAAAAATTGCCGCCCCGGTGCAGGCGGCCATGGTGGAAGCGTTTGAAAAAATCGAGGAAGAGCGGATCGGCGTGGGAACGCACGAACGTTATCACGAAATGCTGAAGGAGTTCCGGCGCGGATACCTTTCGACTAAGTGAGCCGATTGCGGAACGGGGAGGAAATAAGATGCGACGACAGGATTTGGCCCTATCGGCGGAAGAATCGTTGGCGATTGTCGACCAGGTCCAGTTTGCGGTGCTGTCCCTGGTGGATGCGGCGGGAAGGCCGTATGGCGTTCCTCTGGACTATGTGCGCCGCGGTCCGGTGTTGTACTTTCACGGGGCCCGGGAGGGGCGAAAGGTGAGCGCCATGCAAAAGAATCCACAGGGCTGTGCGGTCATCATCGGCGATAACGAAATCATTCCCGAAAAGCTGGGCCGGAATTACAAAACGGTGATTGTCGAGGGAGCGATCGAACTTGTCGATGATCCGGACGCGAAGCGACAGGTGATGACCTGGGTGGTGGAGCGCAAAAGTCCCGACTATATGGAGCGCGGCCAAAGAGTGATCGAGAAGATGCTGGACCGGGTCCTGGTCTATAAAATGAGCATGGAAATCGTGAGCGGGAAGCACGGTCTTTGAGATTGCTACCGGCGGGNNCCCGCCGCTTTTTTTTTCAGCCCAGATGTAGATGGATGATCCGGCTCGGCCGGCCCGAGCTGCCCATGACTCGCTTGCCGATGATCTTGCAGTAGCCGTGCGCGGCGAATTTTTCGATGATCCGGTTCATGGTCCGCGTGGTTACGCCAAACAGGGGCGCCAGCTCCTTGATGGTGAACTCGTTTTTGCCGTACTGCGCGGCGATGCAGTGCAGTTTGAAGACGGTGTTGACGCTGACGCCGACTTTTTCCGAGACGCGCAGGAACTTTTCGTCGACGCTGGGAGTGGGCGTTTCCCGCTGCTGGGCGACATTGGCCAGCGGGCCGATGATTTTTTTGCCGTTATAGACGATGAAGGCCAGGTTGCCGCCTTTCTTGCCGGCGTGGAGCATGCCGCGATTCGCGCCGCATTTGGCTTCGTTCGCGGTTTTTCCGTAACCGATGCCGACGCTGATGGTGCTGGCGGTATTCGTTTGTACGGCGTGGAGCAAATCGATGCTTTTCAGGTGGTCGGTCTCGTTTTCCAGTAGCTGCATGGTCGTAAACAGCAGATAGTTCTTGTCGCCGGTCTCGATGACCGCCGCCTGGATTCGCTGGGCGAACAGGTAAATCTGCTCCGACACTTTTGTTCGGTTCAGAGCGGTCTGATAATCGTCATCGGCCAGCAGGGACAGCTCGTTGGGGGCGTCGATCTGGATGCAGATGGCCGCCAATTGGCTTTGCTGGCTGACTTTTACCAGATACTTCAACTGCAGTTTGTACAGGGTTTCCCGGATGATATTCGCGGTCGGTTCCAGTAGCAGGCAGGGGATGGAACAGGCCCGCAATTCGTCGTACGCTCCCTGCAGGGCGGTGATGCAGCAGGACACACGATGCTCGTAATAGTTTCGCTTATGAAAATCGCAGATGTGAGTTTGGTAATCGGCGCTCGGCAGGTTCTCTTCGGCGATGAATAGCCTCAACTGGTCAATGGGGATGCCGATTTCCGCGTACGCCTCGTGGAGCAGGTCCTGATCATAGGTGTCGAAGCTGATGTTGCGGATGTCGTAGTCCGTCCAGAGTTTGGCGTACAGCAATACCCGCATCAGGGAACTGCCGCTGCGGGGAACAAACTCCCAGGGCACCGTCGGTTTGATGAATCTGCCGGCCAGGGTGTACGGCGTCTTGCCGGTGAACAGCAGGGCATCCACCTCGAGCTGGTGATATTTCAGGATGTCGGGCGTTTCCGAGTAGATGGAATAGATGTATTCCACCGGCTCGATCTGCGGGAAATCCTTTTGGATGATTTGCCGGGTTTTGGCCACGATTTGGGACGGGCCAATAATTCCTACTTTCATTGCCGTGCTCCTTTTTTCAAAACATCAATGAGTATCGGGCCTGACGGTTCGATATTCGGGACGATTTCGGGACAATATTAGGGCGTGGCCTTTATTCGTATAATAACATTAATCGGACAATTCGCAAAGTATGAATGCGACGAAAGGCGAACCCCAACAAAGTTGAAGGAGGAACCGTGTAATGGAACAGCTGTTGAAGAGGATCGAAGCCAAGCATGACAAAATGGTGAGTTTCCTGGAGACGTTGGTCAACATTGACTCGGGTAATGACTGTCCGGAGGGCGTCGCGAAGGTCGCCCGCATCGTTGGCGGGAAATTGCAGGAAATGAAGTTCGACGTCGAATATCTGGACTACCCCGGCGCCTGCACCCATTTGTTGGCGCACAAGAAGGGAACCGGCGATAAAGAAGTCATGATCATCGGCCACATGGACACGCTGTTCCCGGTCGGCACCGCGGCGGCACGCCCGTTCACCATCAGGGATGATAAAGCCTACGGCCCGGGCGTTCTGGATATGAAGGGCGGCATCACGATCGCGCTGTTCGCGCTGGAAGCGCTGTATGAGTCCGGCTGGAACGACAAGAATGTCACGATCCTGTTCGCCGGCGACGAGGAGTTCGCCCATCCCAAGACCAATGCGCCGGAACTGTTCGAGCAACATGCCCGGGGCAAAGACGCGGTGTTCAACATGGAAACCGCCAGCGCCGGCCGGGCGGTTCTGGTCGGGCGCAAGGGCAATATTCATCCGGAACTCATCGTCCGGGGCATTTCCGCCCACGCCGGGGCGGATTTGGACAAAGGGGCCAGCGCCATCGTGGAGTTGGCGCACAAGATCATCGCCGTCAACAATCTGACGGATTTCAGCCGGGGCCTGACCTTCAACTGCGGCGTCATCAAGGGCGGCACGGTGGCCAACGCGGTGGCCGACTACGCCAGCGTCGTCATTGACATGCGCTATCTGACGGTCGCCGACGGCGAGTACGGCATTGACAGCCTGCGCAAGATCGCCGCGCAAAGCGTGATTCCCGGCACGACCACGGAAGTGGCGAACCTGCGGGAGCGGTTCACGCCGATGGAAGTGACGGAAGGCAACCTAAAACTGTACGAAATTGTGAAGGAACAAGGCAGGAAATTGGGACTGGACATCGAGAAGAAGGTAGGCGGCGGTGCCTCCGATGCCGGTTGGACGGTCCGGGCCGGCGCGCCCTCAATCTGTTCGATGGGAGCTTTGGGCGCGCTCAATCACAGCGAGCGCGAATACATCGTTCTGTCGGGGCTGGTCGAACGGGCGAAGCTGTTGGCGTTGTCCGTGGACGCGGTCTGAGCCCGGGCGGGCTGAATCATTAAGAAGAAAGTAGGGAAGCCAATGAATAATATTTTGGGGCGGACTTTGCAGGAGTGGGTCCGGGAGTTTCCGCTGATCGAGGATATCATCGCCATGCGTGAAGTTTGGTGGGCGAATCCCGCCTGTACCGGCGATGTGGCTTCCCTGCCGCTGTCTTTGGGACTGAAGGATGTCGAGGATGCAGAGCGGCGGTTGCAGCGGTTTGCGCCGTATATTGCCAAGGCTTTCCCGGAAACTCAGGGAACGGCGGGAATCATTGAGTCGCCCCTGGTGGCGGTTCCGCGCATGCAGGCGGCGCTGGAACGCCGGGCCGGCCGAAAAATCGCCGGGAGTTTGTATGCGAAATACGACAGTCACTTGCCGATCGCCGGGTCAATCAAGGCTAGGGGCGGCGTCTACGAAGTGCTCAAAGTGGCGGAACAACTGGCCATCAAGCAGGGAATGCTGACGGAGGCCGACAATTACGCGATCATCGACAGCGAGCCGTTCCGGCAACTGTATTCCCGTTACTCGATCGCCGTCGGGTCGACGGGCAATCTGGGTCTGAGCATCGGCATCATGAGCGCAAAACTGGGCTTTCGGGTGACGGTGCACATGTCGGCGGACGCCAAAGCCTGGAAAAAGGAGCTGCTGCGCTCCAAAGGCGTGCGCGTCGTCGAATACGCGGCGGATTTCTCGCAGGCGGTGGCGGCCGGCCGTGCACAGTCGNNTGCACAGTCGCAACAGGAAGCGAACAGTCATTTTATCGACGATGAAAACTCGGCCGATTTGTTTTTGGGCTATGCGGTGGCGGCCCTCCGCCTGAAACGGCAGTTGGCGGAACAGCAGATCGCCGTTGATGCCGCGCATCCCCTGTTTGTGTATCTGCCCTGCGGCGTCGGCGGCTCGCCCGGCGGTATCACCTTCGGGCTGAAACTTTTGTTCGGCGAACATGTTCATTGCTACTTCGCCGAGCCGACGCACGCGCCGGCGATGCTGCTGGGGCTTCTGACCGGCCGGCATGATGCGGTGTCGGTGCAGGATTTCGGCATCGACAACATCACGGCGGCCGACGGGCTGGCGGTCGGCCGGCCGTCCGGCTTTGTCGGCAAGAATGTGGGGCGGCTTATCAGCGGGGTGTTCACGGTGGAGGATGACGAGATGTACCGGCTGCTCAGCCTGCTGGCCGATACCGAGAATGTTTTCCTGGAACCTTCCGCCTTGGCCGGATTTGCCGGGCCGACCCGCCTGCCGCAGGCGCCGGCGGGCGCCACGCAGATTGCCTGGACGACCGGCGGCAGCATGGTGCCAGCGGACATCATGAATGATTTTTACACCAAAGGCCGCGCGCTGCGAGAAAAATCCGAAAAATAATTTGGGACTATTTAAGGACAATATATTGTCACGGACATTATTACTATAATATAGCCAAAACTATCTTTACGAAGGCGTTTGTATCGCTAAGGGAAACATGCAGCGCACATAAAGGAGGAAACGGCATGGAAATCAAAAAAATAGTGTTGCGTAAAATGAAGATGGAATTCAAGGTTCCCTTCGAAGTCAGCTTTGCCCGGATGACGGACAAGCATTTTATCGCCGTGGAGGTTCATTCGCGCGATCATGTCGGCTACGGCGACTGCTCGGCTTTCGAGCATCCCTACTATAACGAGGAGACCACGACGACTGCCTGGCACATCATGCAGGATTTCCTGATCCCGCTGCTGTTCAAACAGGAAGG
>DCTI01000081.1:3847-4946 GCA_002329525.1 Negativicutes bacterium UBA1444 | reverse complement strand
CCATGCCGACGGCCTGTATCTGCTGGATTACATCGCCAAAACAAATCCCGCCCGCGTGCCGGAAGTCCGCCAGCTGCTGGAGTTGCACGGCGGCTGTTCGGCCGGCGACCGCATGGCGGATGTCGATTATCTCGGCAACGTACATCCCTGCCAGTTCTGGAGCGATCTGACGTTGGGCAATGTCCGGGAGCGCAAGTTCAGCGAGATCTGGAATGACCTGGAGGCCAATGNNGCCTGCGGACCAAACCGGCGCAGCTGAACGCCCAGTGCGGCAAGTGTTCGCAAAACCGGCTGTGTGGCGGCTGCCGGATCCGGGCGTCGGTGGATGGGGACATCTGGGGCGATGATCCCGCCTGTTTCTGGACGGATGCGGCGAAAGAAGCGAAGAAATGCTGATTTCCTGGAATACGACCCAAGCCTGCAATATCAACTGCCTGCATTGTTATCGCGATGCGGGGGATTGTCTGCGGGACGAACTGACGACGGCCGAAGGCAAGCGGTTGCTCGACGAGGCGGCGGATTGCGGCTTTCGGATTTTCGTTTTTTCCGGCGGCGAGCCGCTGCTGCGGCCGGACCTGACGGAACTGATCGCCTATGCCCGGTCGAAAAAACTGCGGCCGGTGTTGGGCACAAACGGCATTCTGCTGACGGCGGCCAAGGTGGCGGAACTGAAGGAAGCGGGTTTGGCGGCGGCGGGCATCAGTATCGACAGCGTCGACGCCGGCCGGCACGACTGGTTCCGTCAGTCGGCAGGGGCCTGGGCGGCCACTGTCGCCGGCATGAAAGCCTGTCGCGAAGGCGGCCTGCCGTTCCAGGTCCATACCACGGTGATGGACTGGAACGAGGCGGAAACGCTGGCAATCACCGATCTGGCCGTCGAGTGGGGCGCGGTGGCCCATCACATTTTCTTTTTGGTGCCGACAGGACGCGGCGACAACATCAAGGACCGCAGTCTGCCGGTCGAGCGCCAGGAGGCCCTGCTCCAGAAAATCCTGGAGAAGCAGCGCCAGGTGTCCATCGAATTAAAGCCGACCTGCGCACCGCAGTTCATGCGGATCGCCGCCGAAAAAGGCATTCCGATGCGGTTCAGCAAAGGCTG
>DCTI01000081.1:0-3839 GCA_002329525.1 Negativicutes bacterium UBA1444 | reverse complement strand
CTGAAGGCGGGCAACATCCGGAACGGCGGCTTCGCGAAACTGTGGCGGGAGTCGCCGCTGTTCGCGGATCTGCGCCGGGCCGAACTGGGCGGGCAATGCGGCGCCTGCGGCTACCAGGATATTTGCGGCGGCTGTCGGGCCCGGGCCTGGCATGCGTCGGCCGGCGATTATCTGGCGGAAGATCCCAGCTGTATTTTTTCCGGCCGCTGAAGGGGAGGAGAAACCGTATGTTGAGAGGAGTCCGCGGCGCGACCACGGCGATTGCCAACGAACCGGCGGCGATCCGGGACGCGACCCGCAACCTGCTGGTGGCACTGACTAAAGCCAACGCCTTGCAGCCCAACGATATCGCCGCGGTGATTTTTAGTTCCACGCCGGACCTGAATGCTTCGTTCCCGGCGGCGGCGGCGCGGGAACTGGGCTGGACCGAGGTGCCGCTGTTCGGCACACAGGAAATCGACTGCCCGGATGGTATTTCGCTGTGCATCCGGGTATTGATCCTGCTCAACACCGATAAATCGCAGCATGAGATCCAGCCGATTTATCAGGGGGGCGCCGTGGTGTTGCGACCGGATCTGAATCCGGCGGAACCACGGCGGAATTGAGGAGATAGACGATAACGATGGATAAAACGGAACAAAAATTGATTTCGGTCGCCGTGCCGGTCTACAACGAGCAGGAAAACATCGACGCTCTTTATCGCGAAGTGGTCCGGCACTTGGAACCGTTGCCCTACCGGTTCGAACTGATTTATATCGACGACGGGTCCAAAGACGCGACGCCGTTGATTCTCGACCGCCTGTCCCAGCAGGATTCCCGCGTCCGGGCACTCATCCTGGCCCGCAACTACGGTTTCCAGACCGCCCTGACCTGCGGCATGGAAAACGCCGAGGGCGACGCGGTCATCACCATGGACGGCGACCTGCAACATCCGCCGGCATTGTTGCCGACGCTGATTGCCCGCTGGGAGGCGGGGGCCGAAGTGGTCCAGACCATCCGCAAGGATACGGAAGGGGTTTCCTGGCTGAAAAAGCTGACTTCCCGCGGTTTCTACCAGTTGATCAACGCGATCTCCAAGGTCCATATCGTCGAGGGAGGCTCGGATTTCCGGCTACTGGACCGCAAGGTGGTCCTCGGGTTCCGGCGGTTCGGCGAGCGGGCGAANNTCATCCGGGGCATCATCAGTTCGATCGGCTACAAACAGGAGTATCTCGAGTTCGTGGCGCCGCCGCGCCGGGCGGGCAAATCGAAATTTTCCCTGGGAAAAATGTTGCATTTCGCGCTCGACGGCATCACCGGCTATTCCAAACTGCCGCTGCGCATCGCCTTTTACATGGGTCTGCTGCTCGGCCTGGCCAGTTTCGTTTTGCTGGGGCACGTGCTGTACATCAAGCTGTTCACGGAGGACGCCGTTCCCGGCTGGGCCACCACTTCGGCAAGCATCGTGCTTCTGGGCGGGCTGCAGATGGTCGGCCTGGGAATCGTCGGCGAATATGTGGGCCGGATTTTCGAAGAAGTCAAGCAACGCCCGCTCTATCTCATCCGGGAGGATTTGCGAAAAAAATAAGTGATGTCGGCAGGATTTTTCGCCGATACATAGAATAGAAAATAAGTGAGCTTTTAAATAGCCGAATCCAGCTCAGGTACGGGGGAACCATCAGTGGGGTGAAACTCGGTTTGCCGAGTAGGGTGCCTTCAACCCTAACCCGTCAGCTAACCTCGGAGGCGACAGAGAGGAGCAGTTCTATTGCGTTTCCAGCGATTTCTGTTTGTGTTGTTGTTTTCGGTGTTCTGTCTGATTCCGGTCGCGCAGGCCGCGCCGGAAGAACCCCTGCAGGTCGGCGACCAGGGCGATGAAGTGCTGGCGTTGCAGGAAAAGTTGTCCCAGATGGGATACGTGGTCGGGTCCATGGATGGCGTGTATGGCGAGGTAACGGCGGAGGCCGTGCGAACCATGCAAAAGGAAAAAAATCTGTCGGTGGACGGCAAAGTCAGTCCGGAACTCTTCCGGACCTTGATTGGCCGGGATCTGCCGATCAGCCGCGGTGCCTCGACGGCCACCGTCCGGCGTCTGATCTCCTCCAGTTTTCAGTACGTCGGAGTGCCGTATTGGTTTGGTGGCACGACCCCCCGCGGGTTCGACTGCTCCGGGTTTACCCGGTACGTTTTCTCGCAGGTCGGGATCAACCTGCCGCGGATGGCGGACGGACAATTCGCCGTCGGCAAGCCGGTCGCGACGGAACGACTGCGGCCAGGCGATCTGGTGTTCTTTGAAACCTACGAACCGGGGCCGTCCCATGTCGGGATCTACATCGGCAACAGCCAGTTCATCAGCGCCACCTCGAGCCGGGGCGTGGTCGTGGCCGATCTGTTCGGCTACTATTGGGGTGAGCGGTACATCGGCGCCCGGCGGGTCATGTAACCACAAACAAACGAAAAGACCGCTTTCGGCGGTCTTTTTTCATGGGAAAATGCAGGGAGGTTTGAAAAATGACGGAAACAAGGCAAAAGGCCTGGACCGTGCTGCGCAAACATGTGAGCAGCGAAGTTTTGCTCAAGCATTGTCTCGCCGTGGAAATCGCCATGCGGGCCTATGCGGGGAAATTCGGCGGCGACGTCGAATACTGGGGGGCGGTGGGCCTGCTCCACGACGTGGATTTTGAAAAGTTCCCGCACGACCATCCCCATCATGCCCGAGAGATTCTGATGGCCGAGGGCTATGACGACGCCATGGTTATCGACGTGGAATCGCACTGCCGGACTTGGGAGAGCGAACGCAACCAGCTCCAGAAAACGCTGCTGGCCGTGGATGAAATGACCGGATTTATCATCGCCTGCGCGCTGGTGCGGCCGGACCGAAGCCTGGACAACCTGGAAGTCAAATCGGTCCTGAAGAAAATGAAGGATAAGGCCTTCGCCCGGGCGGTCAACCGGGATACCCTGACCGGCGGCGCCGCCGACATGGGGGTCGATTTCGCCGAACATCTGGCCTTCCTCACCCAGGCACTGGCGATGGCGGTCAAACAGCCGGAATATCAGGAGATTCCGTTGCTCTGAGAGTGCGGGCGTCCTGTAAAGCCAAAGAGCTCCCTGCGATCGTCGTCGATGCGGAGAGCTCTTTGTCATTCGCGAAACAGGGAATCCCACTGATGGTACAGAACAGCCAGGATGAGCAGGAATAGGATGCCGACATCGCCAATATAAGGTTCCAGGATGATTCCCCCTTTTTACGGACCGGCTGTCGCCTGTAACCATTATAAGCGGTTTTGCCGGCAAACGTAAGGGGAAATGCAGGAAAAGAGGCGTGACGATGAAAACGATGCAAATTCATCCGGACGATAATGTCGCGGTGGCGCTGACCGATCTGGCAATCGGCGAGGCAGGGGCCGCCGCGGCGATCCTGGCGGCGCACAAGCTGGCTATCCGGCCGATCCGGCGCGGCGAAGCGGTCATCAAATACGGTCAGCCGATCGGTGTCGCTACGACCGATATTGCTGCCGGTGAGTGGGTGCATGTCCACAACCTGGCGACCGGCCTGGGCGAGCTGCTGGACTACGAATATGCGCCGGCGACGCTGACTCCGGAAAAGTTGCCGCCGGCTTCGTTCAGAGGCTATCGCCGGCCGGATGGCCGCGTTGGCATACGCAACGAGATCTGGATCCTGCCGACGGTGGGCTGCGTGAACCGGATCGCCGAGCTCATCGCCGCCGAGGCAAGCCGGGAATTCGGCATTTTGCCGAACCTGGACGGGATTCACGCGTTTCCGCATCCTTACGGCTGTTCGCAGTTGGGCGACGACCATCGGCGGACGCAGCAAATCCTGGCGAATCTGGCGGATC
>DCTI01000100.1 GCA_002329525.1 Negativicutes bacterium UBA1444 | reverse complement strand
AAAATCAACAAGGATGTTGATTTTAGATCCAATGCGACGGATGAAAGCATTTGGATCGGCCGGACTATCGAGACGCAAGGCGAAACGAATTTTGGCGAAAATCTATCGCCGCCGGTTTGATTCAGAGTGTCAAGACAAGATAGAGAACGCCATACAACAGGAGGTGCGCCATGGATACAACCGACCAGATTCATGCCATGCTGCAGAAAAAAGTGTGGGCCGTGATCGGCGCAACCGACAATGACAGCAAATTCGGTCACAAGATTTTCAAACTCCTGAAAAAGGCAGGCTACCGGGTTTTCCCGGTCAATCCGGGCCTGGAAACCGTTCTGGGGGAAAAATGCTATCCGTCGCTGTCGGCGCTGCCGATCAAGCCGGATGCGGTGAACTTCGTCGTGCCTCCGAAGGTCGGCGAACCGATCATCGCCGAATGTGCCGCGCTCGGCATCAAAAATGTCTGGCTGCAACCCGGCGCCAACGGTGAAAATGTGGTTGCCGCCGCCCAAAAGGCGGAACTGAATCTCATATACCGTTCCTGCATTCTCGTGGAAGTGCGCAAACGCGATCCGTATCTGTAAGCAGTGAAAAGGAGGAATGCGTTCATGGCCAATGCAACAGTGGTGAATAAGGACAACTTCAAGGAAATGGTTTTGGAATCGCCCACACCGGTACTACTGGACTTTTTTGCGAATTGGTGCGGCCATTGCCAGCGGCTGCTGCCATTGCTCGACGAAGTGGCGGTGAGCATGGAAGGTAAACTCAGCGTCATGAAAATGAACGTCGATGAAAACCGCGATCTGGCCCAGAAGTACGACATCAAGGGCTTGCCCACCATGGTGTTGTTCCGCGATGGCGCCGAAATCGACCGTCTGATCGGTTTCATGCCCAAAGACAAAATTATCGAGAAGGTCAGCGCGAAGCTGTGACAAAGGAAAACCCCGGTTGATCAATGCGATCAACCGGGGTTTTTAGTTTGCCGAAGCGGAATTTACTCGACGGACTTGTTCAGGTCGGCGATGAGATCTTCCACGACAATACCATGAGCCAGCGCGCCCTGCTCTATATTCTCAAACCGGGCAGCAATGCAACCCAGGCAACCCATGCCAAAATTGCGGAACACTTCGGCGGTTTGCGGGTATTTTTGCACTACATCGATGATGCTCATGCTTTTTTCGATCTTTGCCAAAGACAACACCTCCTTCATTTAGTATATAGTATAACATAGCCGGGANNCCGGGAAGGTTCTGTCTTGGTGGATTTTTTCTTTTTGTTGCAGTACAATGATACCTGTTGACGGCGGCGGAACCGGGGATGCAGCCGGCAACGATGTTTTTTTGACCGGGAGGTAACCATGACAGCGCTGGAACGAGTACAACAGGCGATTGCGCCTTATCCGGACCTGAAGATATTTTTGTTTGAGGAGAGCACCCATACCTCGGAACTGGCCGCCCAGGCCGTGGGCGTGGCAGTGGCGCAGATCGCCAAGACCCTGATGTTTTTGGCGGACAGCGAACCAGTGGTGGTAGTGGCTTGTGGCGGTCGCAAAATCGACGCGAAGAAACTCGGCCGGGCCGTGGGGGCGAAGAAAGTCAAATTTGCCGACGCCGACAGCGTAGTCAGAGTAACCGGTTTTGAACCGGGTGGCGTGTGCCCATTTGGACTGGATCCGTCGGTGAGGATCTGTCTTGACCGCGGACTGTATGATTACGATGTGGTCTATGCCGCCGCCGGTACGGCGAATTCCGCGCTGCCGGTGGCCCCGGAGCGTCTGCGCGAGATCATCGGCGCTCAGGTGGTCGATGTGGCCTTATAGGACTTAGGTCCTAACTTTATAAATTTTCTGCATCCTTCAATTTTTTTGAAGGATTTTTTTTGTCCTTTCCGAATTATAATAGCGTAAAGTGGTTTAATGTGGAGAGATGTGGTGGGATTTTCCGCGAAAGGGGTGAGCGAGCGTGTTCATGGGAGAGTATCAGCATACGCTGGACAACAAGGGCCGGATCATTCTCCCTGCCAAGATCCGCGATGGTCTCGGCGACACGTTCGTTGCCACGCGGGGGCTGGACGACTGCATCTTCATTTATACCATGGCCGAGTGGGCCAACCTGGAGGGAAAACTGAAGCAACTTTCCCTGGTGAAACCGGAAGCCCGGGCCTTCTCCCGTTATATTTTTTCGGGCGCCGCCGAGCTGGAGGCGGACAAACAGGGACGAGTCCTGTTGCCGCCCAATCTCCGGGACTATGCGAAACTGGAGAAGGACGTCGTGGTGATTGGCGTTTCCACCCGCATTGAAATCTGGAACAAAGACATCTGGAACCAGTATAACGAGCGGATGGGGCCGACGGTGGAACAACTGTCGGAGCATCTGATCGACTTCGGTATTTGAGATGCCGCAGGATTTTCGTCATGAAACCGTACTCCTGCGAGAGAGCGTGGAAGGGATTCTCGGCGACCCGGACGGGATTTATGTGGATTGCACATTGGGCGGCGGCGGCCATTCCGCCGCCTTGGTCGACCGCTTGAGTCCGGCGGGCTGCCTCGTCGGCATCGACCAGGATCCGGCAGCCCTGGCGGCAGGCCGACTGCGGCTGGCGGAAGCAAAATCGACTGTCCATGTGGTTCGGGGAAATTTTCGTGAACTCGGCCGGGTGCTCGATGGACTCGGCATTGGTCAGGTGAACGGCGTTTTGTTCGATCTGGGGGTATCGTCACATCAGATCGATTTGCCGGAACGGGGGTTCTCCTATATGCAGGACGGACCTCTCGACATGCGGATGAACCCGGAACAATCCCTGACTGCTCAGGAGATCGTGAACAGTTATCCGGAAAAAGAACTGGCGCGTGTAATCTTCGAATACGGGGAGGAACGGTGGGCGAGGCGGATTGCCAAATTCATCGTCGAGGCCCGTCAGCATCGCCCCCTGTCGACAACGTCGGAACTGGTCGAAGTAATCGCCGCCGCCATTCCCGCCGCGGCACGACGACAGGGACCGCATCCGGCGAAACGGACCTTTCAGGCGATCCGGATCGAGGTGAACCGGGAGCTGACCGTGCTGGCCGAAGCCCTGCAGACCGCGATCGGCCGCTTGAAACCCGGCGGTAAAATCGGCGTCATTTCTTTTCATTCGCTCGAAGACCGGATCGTGAAAAACACCTTCGCCGCCCTGCTCGGACACTGCGTTTGCCCGCCCAGGGCCCCGGTCTGCACCTGCAATCCCCAGGCTGTGTTGCGCCTATGCGGCAAGCCGGTCATCCCTTCGGCGGACGAACTGGAACGCAATCCGCGCGCCCGCAGCGCCAAACTCAGAATTGCCGAGAAAGTAGGATAGGAGGATACGACAATGGCCCGGACTTATCAGCGACATAGCGAGGTCCTGTTGCCGCCGAAACCGGAACGGACCGCGCCGGTCAAACCCCGCCGGTGTTTGCGGACAGAATGCCTGNNCGGCGATCGTGAAGGCCGGCTACGAACTCGTGCAGGCCAGAGCCTGCCTGACCCGGCTGGAAAAGGAAAACGAGCTGCTACGGCTGGAAATGGCTCAACTTAAATCCCCGCAACGGATTCAGGCCATCGCGGAAAAACAGCTGGGCATGATTAAACCTCAGACGGTATACATGGCCGCCAAGAATGCTACTGGCGCCAAATCCGCCAAGGAGACAAATTTGGAGAAGGTGGCTGTTCGGCGGTCGATCCTGTTCGGCGATGCCCGCGCAGAAGCGCATAATATCCGGTAATTGGGGAAGCGGGCGGACAGCCTGCTTTTTTATTTGGAGGTTACGGTGAAAAGTGGTAAAATAATTGCTATGAATGAAATGGCGGGGGGATCCCGATGAGTTGGACGCTGCGTGAAATAATCGCCAAACTGCCGGCAGCGCATTACCGAATGCTGCCGGAACATAATCCCGAGGTTTTGACCCTGGCCCACGATTCCCGCAAAGTGGAGCCAGGGACTCTCTTTGTTTGCCTGCCGGGCGCCACCGTCGACGGGCACGCCTTCGCGGCGGCGGCCGTGGCCAATGGCGCTGTGGCAGTACTGGCCCAGCGCGAGGTGGAAGTCGGCGACAAGGTTCCGGTGATTGTGACGCCGGACGTCCGCCAGGCGGTGGAGCGGATCGCGCCCTGGTTTTACCGGGAGCCGTCGGCACAATTGCGGATGATCGGCGTAACCGGCACCAACGGCAAGACGACGACCACCCATATCATCCGGAGCATCCTGAATTTGGCCGGCCAACCTTGCGGTGTCAGCGGCACGCTCCATACCCTGATCGGCGACCGGGTTATTTCCGTCAAAAACACCACGCCGGATGTGCTGGACCTGCAGTCGACACTGCGCGACATGGCCGACAGCGGTATGCGGGCCGTTGCCATGGAGGTGTCTTCGCACGCCTTGGCTTTGGGCCGCGTCGCCGGTTGCGAGTTTGACACGGCGGTGTTTACCAACATGACGCAGGACCATCTCGACTTCCACCAGACCATGGANNCTGTTCCGCCGGCTGGCCGACGACAACAGTCGGAAGGGGAACAAGGCGGCCGTTGCCAACATTGACGACCCAGCCGGAGAATATATGCTGGCGCAGACGAGCGCCCGCCGGATCAGCTACGGACTGTCGGAACAGGCCGATCTCCGGGCGGTCGATATCGACCTGCGGCCGGAAGGCAGCCGTTTCCGCGTGACCGGGCAGTGGGGCGGGTTCGATGTGCAATCGCCGTTGACCGGCCTGTTTAATGTGTATAATATGCTGGCCGCGATCGGTGCGGCACTGGCCGAAGGCATCGAGACCCCGGTTATCCAGGCCGCGCTCGCCGAATTCGACTCGGTGCCGGGACGCTTTGAGCGGGTGGATATCGGCCGTCCCTTCAGCGTGATTGTCGATTACGCCCATACTCCCGACGGCTTGGAAAACGTGCTGAAAACCGCAAAGCAGTTTGTACGGGGGCGGCTGATCGCCGTGTTCGGCTGCGGCGGCGACC
>DCTI01000057.1 GCA_002329525.1 Negativicutes bacterium UBA1444 | reverse complement strand
CAACTGGTTTGCGGCGAACGGGGTTCCGGCGGAATACTATGCGGCGGCGCAAGCGCAAAACCGGACGATCCATCAGTTCCTGGAAAGCAAGGCGGCCGGATTCCTTCCCGGGGAAAGCGGCCTGTTGGCGCTCGACTGGTGGAATGGCGTTCGGACGCCGCTGGTCGACCCGGACTTGTCGGGGCTACTGCTGGGCCTGACGCTGCAAACCAAACCGGAAGAAATATATCGGGCCCTGCTGGAAGCCACGGCCTTTGGCACAATGTCGATTCTGGAGACGTTCGAAAGCGCCGGGCTGAACATCGACCGCTTGGTGGCCTGCGGCGGTTTGCCCGAGAAGAATCGCCTGTTGAACCAGATTTATGCCGATGTTACAGGACGGGATATTTTTATCGCCGCGACAACACAGGCTTCCGCACTCGGGGCCGCCATGTTCGGCGCTGTCGCCGCCGGCAGGGCGGGCGGCGGATACGACACGATCACCGAGGCAGCGGCGCAGATGGCCGGCGTCAAGGCCGTGTATCGCCCGGACGCAAAAAATGTTGCGCGATATAAAGCGTTGTACGCCGAATACAAGACCCTGCAGAAATACTTCGGCACTGGCGGCAATGACGTGATGAAACGCCTGAAACAGATAAAGATCAGCATACAGGAAGGGCAGTGACATACCGTCACTGCCCATTGGCCATTTCCTCCGCCAGCTCGTTTAAATAGGTCCAGCGGTCCAACAAACGATCCAACTCCTGGTTCAAATCCGTTTGCGAACGCACCAGCTTTTGCAGCGATTCGAAGTCGCTGCCGGCGGCGTCAATGGCCGCGCTTACTTCTTGCAACTGCTTTTCCACAGCGGCGATCACTGCATCGATCTGCTCGTATTCTCGTTGTTCCTTGAAGGTAAATTTGCGGGGACGCTTGGCTTCGACCGTGGCTGCCGCCGGTTTGGCTTCCCCATTTCGTGGTTTCGGACTGACCGTCGCTTCTTGCGGCGGTCTTTTTTCCAGATAGTCGGAGTAGCCGCCGGGATATTGCCGGATATCGCCGCTATTTTCAAAGACAAAGGTTTTCTCGGCGACCCGGTCCAGAAAATAACGGTCGTGGGACACCGCGACGACCGCTCCCGGAAAATCCTCCAGATAATCTTCCAGGATGCTGAGCGTCTGAATATCCAGATCGTTCGTTGGTTCATCCAGCAGCAGGATATTGGGGGAGCCCATCAATATCCGGAGCAAATACAGCCGCCGTTTTTCGCCGCCGGACAATTTGGCGATGGGCGTCCACTGCAAAGCCGGCGGAAACAGGAACCGTTCCAGCATTTGTGAGGCGCTGATTGTTTCACCATCCATGCTGACGATAAAATTGGCCTCTTCCTTGATATAATCGATCACCCGCAGCGATTCAGCCATTTCGCTGTTTTCCTGGGAAAAGTAGCCGATTTTCACCGTCTGGCCGATCACCACCGTTCCCGAGTCGGCGGTCAGGCGGCCGGCGATCAGGTTCAGCAGCGTGGACTTGCCGCAACCGTTCGACCCGATGATGCCGACCCGGTCGTTTCGCAGCAAATGATAATTAAAATCCCGGATCAGGATTCGATCCCCGAAGGCTTTATGCAGGTGGTCCAGCTCGATGATCTTCCGGCCCAGCCGGGCGGCTCCGACTTCCATTTCCAGCTTGACGTCCGGACGTTCGGCCGGTTGTTCGCTGAGCTTTTCAAACCGCTCGATGCGTGCCTTTTGCTTGGTGGAGCGGGCCTGGGCACCCCGCCGGATCCAGGCCAGCTCACTCCGGAGCAGGCTTTGCCGTTTGCGTTCCATGCTCTCCTGTAGTTCTTCCCGGTTTGCCTTGCTTTCCAGAAAATCGGCATAGTTGCCGGAATACATGTACAGTCGGCCCTGATCGATTTCGATCATGCGGTTGGTGACCCGGTCCAGAAAATAACGGTCATGCGTAACCATGAGCAGGGCGCCCCGGAATGACTGCAGGTACTGCTCCAGCCAGGCCACCATTTCGTTGTCGATATGATTGGTTGGTTCGTCCAGAATCAGCAAGTCGCAGGGGTTCACCAAAGCGCCGGCCAACGCGACTCGCTTGCGTTGTCCGCCGGAAAGCGAAAGGATAGGCGCCGCGAAATCGGCAATGCCCAGTTTGGACAGGATGGTTTTCGCATCGCTTTCCAGTTGCCAGGCGTTTTGGGCATCCATTTGCTGACTCAGGCGGATCAGTTGCTGTTGCCGTTGCGCATCGGCGGGATGCCGTTGAGCTTGGTCCAAAGCGCTTTCATATTCCTGGATCAGCCGCAGGACTGGCGAGTCGCCGGCGAATACTTGCGCCAGGACGGTGGAGTCCACGTTGAAATCGGGATTCTGTGGCAGATAGCCTACCCGTACGTTGCTGCCCCAGATGATTTTGCCGGCGTCGGCCGGCTCGATCCCGGCGACAACTTTTAAAAAAGTCGACTTGCCGGTGCCGTTGACGCCGATCAAGCCGATTTTTTGGCCCTCGTCCACGCCCAAAGATACTTGTTCGAAGAGCACCCGTTCTCCGTAATTTTTCGCTAAATTTTCGATCGACAGTAAGTTCATCCGTTGTGTTATTCCTCTCTAGCCATCACTTGCACCGTACGTTTTACGTCGGTTTGCCCCTAATCTTACACCAGATTTGGTCGCGTTGGAATAGCTTGTTTCTGTCAGGGGCAAATACTTATAATAGGAAGGTGCGTTCGTCCATGATGGTATGGACAGGGAACGGATCTTTGAAAGAGGGAAAGGAATCGATGATGGAAACAATAATCGGCGTCAACAAGGCAATTTTGCACATATTGGATTTCAACTCCAACCTGACGGTGTATTCTGCCAGTGAGCTGGAGCTGGGGAAGAGCAGTGTAGCTGAATTTTTGATGAAACACATCGAAAAGGCGTATTGCGACCCCGGCGCCAAACCGGCTTCGTTTAATCCGGACAGCCGGTTTCAGGAGCAACTGGCGGCGTATCGGGGCGGCGAGCTGAGCTTCGTCGATTTTTCGGTGCAAGTCGCCACTTGGATGGTGGAAGCCATCGCGAGCTCGGACAAGCTAATTTCCTCTGATTTGCTGGTGTGCGACTTGACGGTGAATGGCGAGCCGGTCCTGGCGCTACTCAAATGCATCAACCGGATCGGCTTCACCCACCAGGTGACCCAGACCGAGGCAGGAATCTGCAACGAGATCATCAACCACTACGCGATCCTGCCCAACCCATCGCAGAAGATCGACGAATATGCTTTCGTCGGGAGCGGTTCCGCGGGAATTCGCCTTGCCGACAAAAAATGCCGCATCGATGGCCGGGAAGTGTTTGTCCTGTCGGATGTCGTTTTGAACTGCCAGGCCCAGGTTTCACCGAAAGAGACGATTGGCCGGGTGACCGACATTGCCCGCAAGGTGGCGGAAAATCATGGCGAAAATCCGGCGATCGCCGTTTCCAAGGCCAAGACGTTTATTCTTGAAAATACGGAAGTGTCGGAGGTTCTCGATCCGATGGAACTGGGGCAGGAAGTGTTTGCCGCTTCGCCGATCATGCGGCAGGAATATCTGCAGGAAGTGGAACAGGCGGGAATCGCCGGGACCGTAAAAATTGACCGGAATTTGGCGGTCAAAACCGGCCGGACGCAGAAGATCAAGACAGATACCGGCATCGAACTATCGATTCCCATCGATTACTTTCAAAACAAAGAGTATGTGGNNGTCCATCGCCTTGAAGAACATCGGCAAGCTACTGAGCAAGTGAGAAGCCAGCGCAAGGATCATTGTTCGACACTATGGCGCCGTCTTAGACAGGAAAAAGAATGGGTGGCGCCGAAAAGCATGTACAGGGATGACAGAGAAAGGGGTTTGGGTTATGTTCAGGGAAATGCGCAGAAAAGACCGGGCGTTGACGCCGGCGGAGGCGGCAAAGATTCTCGCTGAGGGAACGTATGGAGTTCTATCGCTGAACGGCCAGAATGNNAGTTCTATCGCTGAACGGCCGGAATGACAATGACTATGCCTACGGAGTTCCCGTCGGTTATGCGATGGACGAAAGCCGAATCTACATTCACTGCGCGCCGATCGGCGAAAAAATTGACCGGGTTCACGGCAACAACCGGGTTTCTTTTTGCGTAGTCGGGGCGGTGGACGTGCTGGCGGATAAATTTGCGACCAACTATGCCAGTGTAATCGCTTTCGGTCAGGCCGCCGAGGTCGATGACGCCGACGAAAAAAGGAAAGCGCTGTTGGCCTTCCTGGATAAATACTCAACTGATTTCAAGGAATCGGGAACACGGTATATCGAGAATGCCGGTCCGCAAACCAAAGTGCTGCGGATCAATGTGGAGCACATCACCGGCAAGGCTCGTCAAGGCTGAATCCTAAACGATATCCGCCATCGTGACGACGATGGCGCCGGCCGCCTGCATGGCCGACCAGGCCCGGTCGCAATCGCCGGGGGTGAGTTCCACGCCGAGGCAGGCATCTTGCAGGACAAAGGTGGTAAAGCCGAGGTTCAGGGCGCCGAGCACGGTATTTTTCACGCAATAGTCGGTTGCCAGCCCGCCGACCATGACCCGCCGGATTCCCCGTTCCTGCAGCAGCTGCAGCAGATGGGTTCCCTGAAAGCCCGAATAGGCATCGAACTCGCGGCTGGTTCCTTTGGAGATGATGTATTTGTTGTCGCCCGGAATGACGAGATCCGGCGAAAAAGCGGCTCCAGGGGAATCGACCACGCAGTGGGGCGGCCAGACGCCGCCGTGTCCCCGGAACGACAAATGATTGCCGGGATGCCAGTCCCGGGTGAGAAAGACCGGGTTTCCCGCCTCGGCAAACCGCCGGATGTAAGCATTGACCGGCGGAATGACCTTCTCGCCATTCGCGATGCCCAAAGCGCCGCCCGGCAGGAAGTCGAGCTGCACATCGGCGATAATCAGGGCGTCGGCTGGGGTCAGTTGAATTTTCATCGGATTCGCCTCCTATTGGATGATAACGGGATAGTCGGTCCTGTCCAGTTGCCGCAGCGCCGGCGGCAGCCGTTCCAGATCCTGCCGGCAGGTCTGGCGGATTTGTTCGGTTTTAGGCAGAGGTGCGGTGAGCTCGCCTCGGTCCATGATCAGTTGGACCAGCGGCTCGCCGCTTTTTTCTTCGCCGATGCGCACCGTATTNNTGACCCCGTCGTGATAGAATCGCAGCACCTGCCGTTTATAGGGGAAGGTGACCTTGCCAGGACTGGTCTTGATTTTGGGCTGGCCTTTGTATTCCGTCAGTTTATAGGCCATGTCCAGATACGGGGCATCGGACGAGGTAATGAAATGCGTGCCCACGCCGAAGGCGTCGATGGGGAGGTCGGCTTTCAGCCAAGCGTCGATCGAATATTCGTCAACGCCGCTGCTTACAAAGATCTGAACCTGCTGCAGACCGGCCTGATCCAGAATTTTTCGGACGGCCAGCGCCTGTGGGGGGATATCGCCGCTGTCCAGCCGAACGCCCTGGACCGGCAGGCCGGCNNAGCACATTCCAGCGTGTCGTAAGTGTCGATGAGCAGCATGGCATTCTGAGGAAAGGTTTTGGCGAAGGCCCGGAACGCTTCGGCCTCGCTGTCGAAAACCATCACGAAGGAATGGGCCATCGTGCCGTACACTGGCATGCCAAACCGGCGTCCCGCCTCCACGTCCGAGGTGCCGTCGAAGCCGGCAATGTAGGCGGCACGGGCGGCGAAGATACCGGCAGTCGGCATGTGGGAGCGACGCAGCCCAAAATCGACCAGCGTTTTGCCCCGGCTGGCCAGAACGGTCCGGGCGGCCTTGGCGGCGATCAGGGTCTGGAAATGGATACAGTTGATCACGATGGTTTCCAAAATCTGCACTTCGGGCAGAGTGCCTTCCACTTGAATGATCGGCTCATTCTGGAAGACGACGCGGCCTTCGGGGATGGCGTACAGTTTGCCGCGAAAGCGGTAGTTGGCCAGATAGTCGAGAAAATCCGGGCTGAATTTGTTCAGGCTGCGCAAATATTCGAGGTCGACGGGAAAGAACTGGAATGCTTTCAGATAGTCCACCAGTGTAGCCAATCCGCAGGATATGAGAAAGTTTCGCTCCGGCGGCAATCGCCGCGCAAACAGGCTGAATACGGCGTTGCCGGTTTTGCGGTGCTCCAGGTAGCTTTGCGCCATTGTCAACTCGTAGAGATCCGTGAACAAGGCGATGCCCATTGTTCTCCCTCCTCTGCGCATTATGACGGTTGCGGCGAAATGACTGATCCCGGATACAAGGTGTGGTTACTCCTATTATATCAAATGTCGGAATATTCAGGGATGACTACAACGGAAAAACGACAGCGTGATGCGGGCAGGAAAGTTTTTTCTCCGCCCCGAATACTTCTGTGAGGTGATTGCGGTGGAGTCGGCTTTCGAGCGTCTGAAACAAATGCCATTATATGAAATCATGCCGGTCTTTTTTCTGGTATTGAAGGCTGATGGCACAGTTGTCCACATGAATGCGACCATGCTGAACGCATTGGAATACGATCTGTCGGAAGTCCGCGGACGGGATTCGCTTTCCTTGTTGGTGCCTGCGGCAGAACGCGACCAGGTACAGAAAGCATATGATAAGTTGCGCACGCAACCGGGAATGCAGATTACTGAAAATACTGTGCAGACAAAGAGCGGCGATTTTCTCCGAGTGGAGTGGCGCGGGATCGGGTTGTTCGATGGTGACGGCAAGGTGGAATTTTTGCTGGGGATTGGCACGGATGTTACCGAACATCGCCGGATGGAGGAGGAACTAGCCCGGCGCAAGCAGGAAACTGAGCTCATGGCGAATACCATGCAGAGTGTCTTTGATGGCACGCCGGATTTAATTTGGGCTGTTGACCGGGAATATAAATTGATGTTTTTCAATAAGGCAATCCGTGATCATATGCTGAAAGAGTATGGCGTGCAGATCGCCAGCGGGACTTTCGGTTCGGAAGATGCTTGGGACTTGAAGTTCTGGTGGCCTCTCTATCAACAGGTATTTCAGCAAGGGGCAATGAAGTTTGAACACGAAACATCAAGGGGGAGCCGACTGCTGGAGGTGAGTCTGAATCCGATCCATCAGTCGGGGGAAGTTGTGGGAATTGGCGGATATTGCCGGGATGTGACGGAACGCAATCTTACGGCGCGGAATCTGTTGGAAGCGAAGGAAGCTCTGGAGAAACTTAACGTTGGCCTCGAAGACATGGTTCGAGGGCGTACGCAGGAGCTTCAGGAAACGAATGCGGTACTGGAAGAAGAAATCGCCGAGCGCACCCGCGTCGAACAGGAGCTGATTTTGGCCAAGGCCGAGGCGGACCGGGCCAATCGGGCCAAAAGCTCTTTTTTGGCCAATATGTCGCATGAGATCCGGACGCCGATGAATTCCATCCTGGGGTTTTCCGAACTGCTTTTGCGGGACAATTCGCTCTCGGTGCAACAGCGGCAGTATTTGGACAATATCAATCGTTCCGGGGAACATCTGTTGGCCTTGATCAACGATATCCTCGATTTATCCAAAATCGAAGCGGGGCAGTCCGTACAGAATTCCGACCGGTTTGAACTGATTCCCTTCGTTCATGAATTGGAGCGGATGTTCCGCTTGCGTATGGAAGGAAAGGGGCTTCAGTTTATTGTCGAGGTTTCTCAGCCCCTGCCGGTGACGATCATCACCGACAAGGGAAAATTACGCCAGATTTTGATCAACCTGCTCGGCAATGCCCTGAAATTTACGAAGTCAGGACAAGTTTCCCTACAAATAGGTGGCCAACCGGAAGAGAACGGTCAATGGCGATTGCAATGCAAAGTTGCCGATACGGGCGTGGGAATTGCTCCGGAAGAACTTCCCCGGATTTTTCATGCGTTCGAGCAGGCGCAATCGGGCCTAGAAAATGGCGGNNGTCTGGGATTGACGATTACGAAAAACTACATCCGCCTGTTGGGGGGAGAGATCGCGGTGCAGAGCGAAGCGGGATCCGGCAGCGTATTTTCCTTCTGGATTCGGGTTGCCGAAGCCTCTTCCGCGGGTGAGCGTTCGGAACTGTCGGTTCCGAGCATCGTTCGCATCCCGCCAGGCCTTCCTGCTCCCCGGATTCTGATTGTGGACGATGATCGGCTGAATCGGCAGCTGTTGGTGCGTTTGTTGGAATCCATCGGCTTTTCAACCCGTGAGGCCGGCAATGGCCAGGAAGGCTTCGTGACCTTTCTGGAGTGGCATCCCGACTTGATTCTGATGGATCTGCGAATGCCGATGCTGAGCGGCTGTGAAGCGATCCGGCGGATTCGCGCCAGTGAGGGCGGCGCCCGGGTTCCGATCATTGCCATGACGGCCAGCGTTCTGGATGAATCCCAACGGGATGCCGCACAGTATGGTGCGGACGAGTTGCTGTTGAAACCGTTTCGGTCGGAAACCCTGCTGCAGATGATCCGGTCGCGTTTGAATCTAGTCTATGAGTATTCCCGCCCGACGATCGCGGAAGCCGTCCCCCGCACCCTGACCCAGGATCAGTTGCGGCGGCTGTCGACGGATTTTACGCAGGAATTGTGTAATGCCGCTTTGGATGGGGATTACTTTCTCATGCTGGAGTTGACCCGGAAATTGGAAAGTGTGGACATGGCGGCGGCAACCGTTCTGCGCGGTATGGTTCAACGCTTCGAATTTCAGCGTCTGATCGATTT
>DCTI01000176.1 GCA_002329525.1 Negativicutes bacterium UBA1444 | reverse complement strand
ACGGGGCGCAGTTGTCTGGGTGGAAAACCTGGGGCAGCAGGGAACCGTGTTGGAGGTCGGCAACGAATCGGCCACCGTGCAGTTGGGAGCTTTAAAAACCATGATTCCCGTTACCCAGTGCCGGGTATTGAAAAAATCGGCGGCAAAGACTGCGCCGGCGCGAACGGCCGCCGCCCATTCGCCGTCACTGGAACGATCGACTGCGGTATCCCGGGAAATTGACATCCGGGGTCTGAATAACGAGGAAGCGGCTTACGTACTGGACAAATACATTGACGATGCCGTTATGGCGGGCCTGGACTCGGTATCGGTCATTCACGGCAAGGGAACCGGCGCGCTACGCAAGGGAGTGCGAGCTTACCTGATGGCCCATCCACGGGTGAAGAGCGTGTCCATCGGAGAAATCAACCAGGGCGGAACGGGTGTGTCCGTCGCAAAACTATCTTGACGAAAAGGGAGTGTGTGAATCATGATTACCAAGAGTGCGGAAATGGAAGCCCGGGCATTGGATGGAGTCGTCGAACTGATGGCATTGGCGGCGAGAACGGCGCCCAAGGCAAAGGGCGTGGATAACCTGGTCGTCGTTGCGGTTCGGGCCAAGGCCAAAGATCAGCTGGCGGCGGAAATGCGACGTATTTTGAAGGAAGATGGTGGCTTGCCCCACTTTGAAAGGGATGCCGGCAATGTGGACAAAGCGCCGGTTGTTTTGTTGCTGGGGCAGCGGGTGAAACCAGTGGGGCCGAAACCTTGCGGTTTTTGTGGCTACTAAGATTGCGAGGAAAATATCCGAAATAACGGACTTTGCGCGATCAGCATCGGCGATCTCGGCATCGCGATCGGTTCGGCGGTCAGTGTGGCAGCATCGCACCATGTCGACAACCGGATTATGTTTTCGGCCGGCAAGGCGGCGTTAAATCTGAACCTGTTCGATGACAACCAGGTTAAGATCGCTTATGGAATTCCCCTTTCTGTTTCCGGGAAAAGCCCGTTCTTTGACCGGGGATGATGGCGCGGCGATTTACCGCGATATTCAGGGATTATGAAGAGAAATGCCGACCGGCGTCATCGCGCCGGTCGGCATTTCTGTTCATAATATAAATTTTGGATTCCGGCCTATTTCGGCGATTCCGGCAGCTCGGGCGCATCGTGCAAGATTTGCCGGAGCCAGACTGTATGCTCCAAAGATCCGACCATGGCGGCAGCTTTTTGCCGGCGCTCGCCAAGAGAAATTTCGGCAGAATCGGCCATTCGGGCTTTCAGGGTCAAAATTCGGCGCACCGAGGCATTCAGACGCGTCATCGGGATTTCGCCGCTTCGGACGGAATCAAGCAAGGCCTGGTACGCGGCAGGAAAGTCCTCCGGCATAAGGATCATATCGACTCCGGCCAGGAAGGCGGTTTTCGCCGCATCCCCGGCGGGTATCCGGCCGGTGATAGCCTTCATATTCATGGCATCGGTGATGACCAGCCCGGAATAACCGATTTCCTGTCGCAGAACGTCCGTGATGATGGCGGAAGAAAGGCTGGCTGGCCAAGCCGGGCGGGGATCCAGCGCCGGATAAACCACGTGCGCCATCATGATGAAATCGGTACCAGCCAGCACGGCGGCCCGGAAGGGTAGCAGTTCAACAGTTTCGATTCGCTCCAGCGGCTGGTTGACGGTCGGCAGCACCAGATGTGAATCCGCATGGGTATCGCCATGTCCGGGAAAATGTTTGGCGGCGGTGGCAATTCCGGACAAATGCAGACCCTGGATATAGGCGCGCCCCAACCGGGCCACTTCATAAGGGTCGGCGCTGAAGGAACGGTTACCGATCACCGGATTTTCAGCGCAAGTATCAACATCCATAACCGGCGCGAAATTAAGATTGAATCCCAACACCCGTAATTCCCGGCCGACCAGCTGTCCCAGATTTTTGACCGCTTTATCAGACAAGCCAGCCCAATTTCCTGCCGGGGGCGTTTGCGTGGCAAAAGGCAGTCGGGATACGCGGCCTCCTTCCTGATCAACCGCCAGAAAAGGAAGAATGGCGGACTGCTGACGAAGTTGATCCAGTAAACGCAGAGTGGTGTCAAGATCTTTGGCATGGCGGGAAAAGAGAATGAAACCGCCGGGACGGTAGGCTCGGATCTGGGTCTTCCAATCGTTATCCGGCGTGATGATAAACAGTTGGCCGATTTTTTCTTCCAGCGTCAGACGGGATAGCTGCAACTCCACCAAATCCGGCAAGGCTGGTCGGGGATTGGCGGACGGGTTTGCCGCGACGGAAGATGTCGGGAGGGTTAGAAACAGGGCGAGGGAGATCAGTAAACGCAAAATAAGTTGTCGATTCCAAGCGGCCAGATCAATCACTCCTCGTAAAAAAGCGGCGTCACATCTGGACGCCGCGAAAGATCAGTTTGCCGGTTTTTGCGGAGGCTTGGCCGGCGGCTTGGATGCTCCCCCCGGCGGCGCTGTTGGAGTTTTGCTGGGAGTTGTGGTTTTACCGGATTGACCCGGAATCGGCGTCGTAGCCTTGGGATCCGGTTTGGCGTTCGGATCGGCGGACGGTGGGGCTGTCGAGAGATTTTTGGGCTGGTTGCCATCAATGAAGTAGTCCGTGATCGCGTCCTTATTCTTGGGATCTGTGACCAATCCGCCGTCGCGGGTGGATACGGTCGCTGAAACGATGCCGCGCGGTCGCGGAAAATCCTTCCAAGGCATTTTGGCGGTGACGTCTTGCATAAACAGGCGCCAGATGGTGGCAGGCGTTTCACCACCGGTTTCCCCGTTAAGAGTTCCGTCACTGTCCATGCCAATCCAGACAGCGGTGGAGATATCTGGCGTAAAGCCGACAAACCAGGCATCCTTGTGTTCATCGGTGGTGCCGGTTTTGCCGGCGGCCGGCCGGCCGATATTCGCGCCTCCGCCGGTACCGCGCTGGATGACGCCTTTCATCATGTCGGTCAGCAGGAAGGCGACTTTATCATTGACGACCACTCGTTCTTTGGGAACATGCTGTTCCAGAACTTTGCCGTTGCGATCGACAACTTTCAGGATTGTCACCGGCTCGACCCGTACGCCCTGATTCGCCAGCACGCCGTAAGCGCTGGCAATATCGAGGGGGGTAACACCGCGGGTCAGCCCGCCCAGAGCCATGGCCAGCGTGATGTCGTTGTTGGAGCCGCTGGTGACCAGAGTGGAGATACCCATGTTCTGGGCATTACGGACCACCCGTTCCGGCGTCACTTCCTGGGCCAGCCGGACAGCCGGAATGTTGCGGGACAATTCCAGGGCGGTACGAAGCGTAATGGGTCCCCGGTAGGTCCGGTCATAGTTCATGGGAGCGTAATTGCCTACACTGAAGGGCTTGTCATCGATAATGGAAGCAGGGGATTTGCCGCTGTCCAGGGCGGTAAGGTATACAAACGGC
>DCTI01000183.1 GCA_002329525.1 Negativicutes bacterium UBA1444 | reverse complement strand
CCACCTGCAGGTTGATCATTTCGCCGGCGATCTTGGCAAATCGCTTCAGACGAGCCTGAATCTGAACAAAACCCGCCGAGTCAACCGCAACGACATCGCCGGTCGCGAACCAGCCGGTCTGCGGCTGGAACCCTCGCTCATACAGCAGATATCCCTCCATCAAATTCGGCCCCCGAACAAACAGGTTGCCACCGCGTTCAATTCCCTCCACCGGTTCGATCCGCCACTCGATTCCCGGCATGAACCGTCCCACCGTGCCGGATCGATGCGCCAGCGGCGTATTCAACGCCAGAACCGGTCCCGTCTCGGTAATTCCATACCCTTCAAGGACCCGAATTCCGAATTTGTCATGCCAAAGTTCGCGCACCGCAGCCGGCAGCTTTTCCCCGCCGGCCAGAATATGGCGCAAGCTTCGGAAATCGTAGGGATGCGCCATTTTTCCGTACCCTGCCAAAAAAGTGGGCGTTCCGAGCATCAATGTGGCATTGAAATCATAGACCATTTCCGGGACGAGACGGTAATGGAGCGGAGACGGATACAGAAATAGTTCCGCCCCGCCAAAGAGGGGAAGCAAAGTACCAGCCATCAGGCCGAAGCTGTGAAACATCGGCAGGGCATTCAGCATACGGTCGGCCGGCGTGTAATCAATCAGGCTGCTCGCTTGGTCGATGTTGGCGAGAATCGCGTCATGGCTGAGAACAACGCCTTTGGGTCGCCCTTCCGTACCGGAAGTGAACAGAATGATCCGCGACGACGATGTTCCTTGTCCCTTATCTTCCAGGCAGGTTCGAAATACCGCCGCCAATTTGTCGCCAAACCCGATCCGAGCGGCAAGGTCTTCCAGATAAACGATTCGGCACGATTCGGCCAGCCGTTGCGTCAGTTCCACCAAACCGGCCCGTTCGACAAAAGCCCGGGATGTAAATACGGTCCGGACTCCGGCATTCGCGGCGCAATCGACCACATTCTTCGGTCCGGTCGAAAAGTTAAACACCGCCGGAGTTTTGCCCAGCCGAAACAGGGCAAACAGTAATGTAACATGAGCGACAGCATTGGGCATCAACACGCCGGCCACGCTCTCTGATCCCAGTACCGCCGCCAATTTGACGGACAGCGCCTGAACGGCCGTCAATAACTGTCGATATGTCACCGCCCGGGTCAGGTCGCGGGCAATCACTTTACTCATTCCATGCTGCCGGGCCGATTGCAGCAGCCGGGCGTAAAAATCCAGTCCCTGCTGGGATTCTCGCCGCGCGGTAAACATCGCCTGCTGCATAAAGCCCAGCAATTGATCGCCCAGAGCCTCTTTCTGGGCCCGGAAACTCAATCCCGGCTCCGGAGTCAATCGCCGGGATGAATCCACATATATGCGAATCCGCGGGAACCAGCGTGCCCGGACTTTGTCCTGGACGCGGGAAAACCGGGAATACTCGGGCCCCCGCAAGATGACGGGAAAAATTTGTGCCGCTGTCTTCCAGGCAACCATGGCCGCTCCCGTGTACATCTTCATCAGACTGCCGGTCACGGTAATCCTGCCCTCGGGAAACAGCACCACCGGCACCGATTCCTTCACCAGGGCGATCACCGTTCGCAGCGCATACGGATTACGCGGCTCGATCTCCACGTGCCGGCAAAAGCGCAACGCGAAGGCAACCCACCGAGTGGCGGCGATTTCCGTATTCACCACGAAACAGACCGTTGCCGGCAGGTACGCGTATAGCAGAACCGCGTCCAAAAACGACACATGGTTGGGCATGATAACGGCAGGCCCGTCAAACCGAAGCCGCTCCAGATGAGTGGCCTGCAGGGAAAATAGACGCTGGAACAGCCACCGCAGCAGTCGTCTCATATGGCCGTCAACCCGCCGTCCACACTCCAGGCGGCGCCGGTAACAAACGAGGCGGCTTCGGCAGCCAGAAACAGGATGACCCCCGCCACCTCGTTCGGCGTTCCAATTCGTCCCAGCGGATATACGGACTCCATATCACGCCTTGCCGCCGTTGGGTTCTCAACTGCCGACAATTGCCGCGCCAACATCGGCGTATCGATGTCGCCCGGGCATACACAGTTCACCCTTACACCCTGCGGCGCCGTTTCCAGGGCCAAAGCTTTCGTGAACAGAGTGACGGCCCCTTTGGCCGCACAATAGGCGCTGCAATTGATATTGCCGGTGAGTCCGGCGTCGGATGAAACGTTGACAATGCAACCCCGGCTCTGTTTCAAGGCCGGCAACGCTGCCTTTGACATAAAATACGTCCCTTTCAGGTTAACCGCCAGGATTCGGTCAAACTCCACTTCGCTCGTTTCTTCGATCGACCGTTCCAGATATTCGCCGGCGGAATTTACCAACACATCGAGCTTCCCGCCGAAATGGCGAAGCGCCTCCCGTACCAACCGACCGCACTCGTCGACCGTGGTCACGTCCCCGGCCAGAAAAATGGGCGGCTGGTCGGCAATCGGCAAGGCGGCTGCAGCCGCCCGTCCCCTTTCCCGATCCCTTCCCGCGAGAACTACGGCTGCGCCGCCCTCCGCAAACAATCGGGCGGCGGCCAGCCCGATGCCGGAGGTTCCGCCGGTGATCAAGACCGATTTACCCCGAAAGTCCAAGTTCATCGTTTCATTTCCCCTTTCCCGGAAACGGCGCGAGGCCATGCCGGCGCAAAAAGTCCAACGTCTTGCGATATATGGCCATTGAGGCCTCGCCGTCTTCCAACAGATAATGACTGGCGCCGTCAAACAGGTGCAGCTCGGCTTCAACGCCCTGTCGCGCCAGACTGTCGGCCAGCAACCCGCTTTGCTGGTACGGCACGATTTCATCCTGGTAGCTGTGAAACAGGATGGTCGCCGGCAATCCCGGCCGCACCTGGTACACCATCGAATGCTTCAGGTAACGCAGCGGTTCCCGGCTCGGCAAGCCCAGGGCCACCAACGCCCGATCCAGGCCGAACGGCGGGACGAAGCCCTCCCGTTCATACCGGCGGCGAAAATCGAACATATCGGTCGGCGGTCCCAACAGCACCACCGCATCCAGTCCGGGGTCCCGCAACATCAGCAGTTCCAGCAGCCAGGCGCTGTAGCTGCCGCCAAGAGCGGCCACCCGGGCCGGATCTGTCCCAGCTACGTCCCCGCGCCGGATCAGGGCAACCAGTCGCTCCAACAGGTCAACATCCCGGGTCAGGTCGAGCCCGTACGCCGGGCCCAAAGCGACCACGGCGTAGCCGGCCTGCGCCAGACCGATGCTGACGCATTCCCAGGTGTCCACGGGCCCGGGGTACACGGTCACCAATACCGGCAAGGCCTGCTCCGTCCGCTCGGTCGGACGGTACAAAAAAATCAGTTCATTGAATCCCGGCTCAACAAACTGCAAAGTTTCGCGCCGCGCTTCGCCGGGAACCGGACTCTGGCAGACCAGCGTCTGTGGATCCAACAAGTCGGGTTTGGTCAAAGCCGGCAATATCGTTTTTTCATTCGGCTTCAGGCAAAAAGACGCCCCGGTCGACTGTCCGGGACGCACGGTCACGCCCCGCAGGATTCCACCGGTCTGAACCGGCGCATAGCCCGGGGCTACGGCAGCCAGACGGTAAAAACCGACCGGCGCCCCGTCGATTCGATACTGCCCCCGCGCATCCGTCCGGGCAGTATGGACCCGGCCGTCCCATTCCGACAAAACCACAGTTGCTTCAGCAATCCCGTCACCGGATGGCGTCGCAACCTGCCCGGCAACCGTGCCGACCGGTGAAACCGACGGCTCGCCGGCCCAATTCCACCAAGTGCGACTCAGCCGGTATTCCAGTGTATTCCTGATCGGCCAGATGTGGGGATTCTCTGTCACGGCTCCCCAGAGGACAACGGCGCCGATCAAAATCAGCAACCAGCGTCCGACCGCCTTTCCGCTCTGTTTTCTCTGGCCGTTTCCGGACATGCGCGCGCTCCTCTCTGTCGCAAGGGTTCTTTACTGATTATGTACGACAGACAAAAGCAAAACTCCTGTAGGCGTAAAGAGAATTCGGCCGTCAGGCGATCGACTGTTTTCCTTTTTCCAGCATAATTTCAATGATGACCTTGTCGGTCTCCAGCATCCCGGGATTGCTGACGCGGCCCAGATTGCGGATAGTGTCGTCCGCCGACCGGAAAATGATGCCGTTGGTTTCTGGCACCAGCACATTTTTCAGACTGAGCAGAGCGGTTTCCACCGCTACTCCGGCGGCCGCCGACAATTTCAGCGCGCAGCCGACCTTGCCGCCATCGCAAATCATCCCGGTCAAATTGGCAATCATGTTCTTGACCGCGGCCCCAATTTGGTTACGGCTTCCGTCCATCATCCAGACGATGGCCGCGCAAGCGCCGGTCGCGGCCGCGACCGCGCAACCGCACAAGGCTGACAGATTGCCGGTATGTCGCTTGATATACAGGGTAGTCAATGCGCTGACGGTCAAT
>DCTI01000202.1 GCA_002329525.1 Negativicutes bacterium UBA1444 | reverse complement strand
CCGGACGGCGCCGAAGCGGCGATTGAACTGACGCCGGACGGCGTGATTCTCTCCAACACCTGGGAAGACCATGGACAGGGCGCCGATGCGGGCGCCATGACGATTGCGCATGAAGCTCTGCGCCCGCTCGGGTTGAAGCCGGAACAGATCAAACTGGTCATGAATGATACGGGGCTCTGCCCGAACAGCGGTCCGGCGGGCGGCAGCCGCTCCAACGTCATGACCGGCAACGCGACCAAGGTATCCTGCGAAATGTTGCTGAACGCCATGCGCAAACCGAATGGAACCTATCGCACCTATCAGGAAATGGTCGACGAAAAGATTCCCCTGAAATACAACGGTAAATGGACCGCCGCCGCCTGCTCCGCCTGCGATCCGGTCACCGGTCAGGGCAAACCGTTCCCTGTGTACATGTATGAAATCTTCATGCCGGAAGTCGAAGTCGACATGAAGACAGGCAAGGCGACCGTCGCCAAGTTCACCACAGTCGTGGATGTGGGACGATCATCAACAAGTCGGTGGTGGACGGTCAGATTTACGGCGGCCTAGGCCAAGGGATCGGCCTAGCTCTGACCGAGGATTTCGAAGACTTGAAGAAACACACCAGTCTGGCAGCCTGCGGCCTGCCGTATCCGAAGGATATCCCGGATGACATCGAGATCATCTACAACGTGACGCCACGTCCGGAAGGCCCGTTCGGGGCGGCCGGCGTCGGCGAAGCGCCGCTGACGGCTCCGCATCCGGCGATTCTGAACGCGATCTATAATGCCTGCGGCGTCCGGATTACCAAGGGGCCGGCGTTGCCGGAAGTCATCAAGGCGGCGTTGGAAGCCAAAAAGTAATGGCATGACCGTACCATAACGCCACATAAACACAAATACGGAAACGAACCGGAGATAAACCATCTCCCGGTTCGTTTCCGCTTATGAGGAGAGCGCCATGGAACGAACGCAGTCCAGGGACTGGGAAAACCAGTGTATCCAGGAACAGCCGCCAGCCTGTACGGCTGCCTGCCCCCTGCACGTGGATGCGCGGGGGATGATTGCGGCGCTGGCCCGGGGGGATTTTGCCGGCGCGTTTGCGCTCTATGCGCGAACTGTTCCGTTTCCAAGGATTTTGTCCCGCATCTGCGACGAACCCTGCCGTCGAGCCTGCAAACGGAATGAAGTGGACGAGGGAATCCTAATCCGGGCGTCGGAACAGGCGTGCGTGACCTATTGCGACAAACCACCGAAAAAAGCGCCGATCCCTCCCCGGAAGTCGGGCAGGGTGGCCATTGTCGGCGGAAATTTGCCCGGACTGACCGCAGCGGCGGATCTGGCGCGCAAGGGTTATCCGGTCACGATTTTTGAGGCCGGTGATCGGCTGGGCGGTCGGTTGCGAGATTATAGCGAAGAAATTCTGCCCCGAACCTGTCTGGAACAAGATTTGGCGCTTTTGCCGGAACTTGGGGTAAAGATATGTTTCCATTCGCCGGTGGAGGATACCGGGACGATCACTTGCGATGGGCTGCTGGCGGAATACGATGCTGTGATATTGGCAGTTGCCTGGCAGCAATGCCGAACCAAGCCGATCAGCGTCGATGTGGCGACCGGTGGCACGGACCGGGAAAAACTGTTCGGTGGTATCGAATCTGCCGATTCACCGGTTGACATGCTCATGCAGGGGCGGATTGCGGCGATCTCGGTCGACCGTTTTATGCAAAACGCCTCAATTTCCGCCGGGCGCGATGCGCTAGGCGCACAGGAAACCTTGTTGTATACCGATTTGAAAGGGATCACTCCGGTGGCGGCAACGCCGTTGACAGACCGAAACCGGGGGTACTCGCGCGAGGAGGCGGTGGCGGAAGCAAAACGTTGTCTGCAGTGCCAGTGCCTCGAATGTGTAAAGCAATGCGAGTTTTTGGCGCATTTTGGTGGTTATCCGAAAAAGTACATCCGGGAAATCTACAACAATGATTCGATCGTGATGGGAATTCATTTTGCCAATAAGATGATCAATTCCTGCGCCCTCTGCGGCCAGTGCCGGGTTGTCTGCCCCAATGGCCTGGATATGGGGAAAATCTGCCGGGAGGCGCGGGAACGAATGGTGGCCAAGGGGAAAATGCCGCAATCGGCCCACGACTTCGCGTTACGGGATTTGGCGTTCAGCACGGCGGATTCGTGTACTCTGGCCCGTCATCAGCCGGGAACCGGCCACAGCCGGTACGCGTTTTTTCCGGGCTGTCAGCTGGCGGCGACTTCGCCCGGACACATCCGCCAGACCTATGATTTTTTGTGCGAAAAGCTGCCGGGCGGCGTCGGCCTGCTGCTTAATTGCTGCGGCGCCCCGGCCGAATGGGCCGGCCGGCGGGATCTGTTCCAATCAGCTTTGACTGGGTTGGAGAAGGATTGGCGGCATTTGGGATCACCGGTTTTGATCGTGGCTTGTTCCAGTTGCCTGCGAATCTTGCGCGAACAGCTCCCGGCAATTACCGTTCGGTCGTTGTGGGAAGTGCTCGCGGGTCTTGATTTGCCGGCGGGGACGAACAACGAACAGGGACGGACCGTTTGCGTGCATGATCCCTGCAGCGCCCGGGCCGACCGAACGATGCAGGACAGTGTGCGTACGTTGTTGAATAGAATGGGGGTGCAGATCGAACAGACCGCGACGACCCGGGAGCTTACCAGCTGTTGCGGCTTCGGCGGCCTGGTGTCGTTCGCAAACCCGGAAATGACGAAAAAAATGCTGAAACGGCGCAGCGCGGAAACGAACGTCGATTTCCTGGCCTACTGCGCGATGTGCCGGGATCAGTTCGCCGGGCAGGGGAAGCGTACGTTCTATCTGCTGGACCTGTTCTGGGGCAAGGAAGCTGCTGCGGCGGACCGTTTGCCGCCGGACTTTTCGGACCGGCGGGAGAACCGGTTCCGACTGCGGCGAAGCCTGTTGCAGGAAGTGTGGGGAGAGCNNTGCGGGAGCTGATGGAGCAGCGGATGATTCTGACCGATGATGTGGGGGCAGTGATCGGCCATGCCGAGGCAACGGGTGAAAAAATGCTGGATCCGGAAACCGGCAGGTATATCGCCCGGTTCCGGCCGGGTTGCGTAACCTATTGGGTGGAGTATTCCGCCTCGGGTGATCATTTCGTCATCCATAATGCGTACAGTCATAGGATGCAGGTCGTGGAGGAGGCGGGAACGCAATGAAACTGCTGTGTCAGAAGTGTGACGTTCCGCTGGAGCCAGGCCGGGTGATGGTGCAGTACCTGGATAATGCTTTTCCGGTGGAGCTGCCGCGCTGCCCCTGCTGCGGCCAGGTGTTCGTACCGGAGAGCCTGGCCGTCGGCAAGATGCTGGCTGTGGAGAAAGCGCTGGAAGACAAATGAGGTTGTGGGACGGGAGGCAGGCTGATGCTCGAGATCTATGAAGAGTGTGCGAAGCTGCTGCAGGCCGGTCGGGATGTCGTACTTGCCACGGTTTTTGAAGCCCGGGGGTCGGCGCCGCGGACGGCCGGCGCCAAGATGCTGGTGCGCGAGGACGGCTCGATTCTGGGCACGATCGGCGGCGGCCGTCTGGAGCACGATGCGGTCGAGGTAGCCCGACGGCTGTTTGACAGCCGTCAGTCGGTGATTCATCGGTTTGAGCTGACCGGCAACGATGTGGCGGCGATGGATATGATCTGTGGCGGCAGCGGCGAAGTTTGGCTGCAGCTTTTGACAGCGGCGGACAGGAACAATCTGATCGTCTGCCAGGCGACGGCCGGGGCTCTGGGGCGGCGGGAATCCGGCTGGCTGATCACGGAAATCGGCAGCCGCGACAATGTGGCCGACCGACAATTTTGCCTGATTGGTGCGGACCGGTCCGTGACCGGCCGGCTGCACCGGGAGAGCGACCAGGTGGATGAATGGCTGGCCTCTGCCGGTAAGTTGCCGGCCCATACCGAAGTCGGCGCCGAAGAAAGATTTTTGATCGAGCCGATCCGGCCGGGACGAACTGTTTTCATTTTCGGCGCCGGCCACGTGTCCCAGCAGGTCGTGCCGCTTTGCGAGAATGTCGGCTTTCGGACGGTGGTGCTGGACGACCGGGAGGAATACGCCAATCAGACCCGTTTTCCGCTCGCCTCGGCAATCCGGGTGATGGATTCCTTTGAAAACTGGGAAGGGTTGACGGTCGATGAAACCGGTTTTATCGTGATCTTGACCCGGGGCCATGTTTTCGACAAAACCGTTCTGGCCAAGGCATTGCGGACACCGG
>DCTI01000052.1:28089-28284 GCA_002329525.1 Negativicutes bacterium UBA1444 | reverse complement strand
AATTTGGCCGGCCAGCGCCCGAACAGTCCCGCCAGTCCCTGCGGCATGTAAATCACCGTAAAGATCAAAATGGCGCCGTAGATGACCAGCCGGAACGCCTGAAACGCCCGCAGCGCTTCCGACAGGAAGGTCAGCATGAACGCGCCGATGACCGCGCCGGCGATGGTCCGGTTGCCGCCGATGACCGACATGCAC
>DCTI01000052.1:0-28029 GCA_002329525.1 Negativicutes bacterium UBA1444 | reverse complement strand
CCCATGGCTTCGGCGGCCAGCTCATCCTCGCGAATGGCCGAGAAAGTCCGGCCGATCTTCGACTGGGTCAGCCGGTGCGCCACGTAAGCGCCGAGCAGCACGACGGCGAAGATCAGATAGAAAAATTCCGTCTCGGACATGATCCGCAGGCTCCCCAGCTCCGGCAGCGGAATGCCGGTGAGGCCGGCGGCGCCCTTGGTGACCGGCTGCCAGTTCAAGATGACGAGGCGGATGATCTCGCCGAAGCCGACGGTCGCCAGCACCAGGTACGGCCCGGACAGCTTCATCGCCGGCACGCCGACAATGCCGCCGAACACGGCGCTGGCCACGGCGGCGGCCAACAGCGCCAGCCAGAAGGACAGTTTCAGGTTCAGCATCAACAGGGCGGCGACATAGGTGCCGATGGCGAAATACCCCGCCTGGCCCATCGAGACCTGCCCGGTGTAGCCGGCCAGGATATTGAGGCCGATGGTGATCAAGGTATAGATGCCGGCCAGATTGATCATGTGCAGATAGTAGCGGTTCGTGACGACCTGGGGAATCAGGGCGATACCGGCCAGCAATGCCAGCAGCGCCCAGGATTGTTTCGTAAATGCTGGTTTCATGCGCCGCCTCCTCCTAAACCTTCTGCCGCGCCTTGCGGATGAACAGCCCCGACGGCTTCAGCCACAGCACGAGAATCAGCAGCGCGAAGGTGATGGCGTCGCGATAGCCGGAACTGATCTGCCCGCCGGCCACCGCCTCCAGAATTCCCAGGAAGAAGCCGCCGGCAATCGCGCCCGGAATGCTGCCCAGCCCGCCGATCACCGCCGCCACGAATCCTTTCAGACCGAGGCCCGCGCCCATGTTGAACGTCACGAAGAAAATCGGCGCCACCAGAATCCCGGCGGCCGCGCCCAAGCCGGCGCTGGCGGCGAACGCCACGGCATCGCTGCGCCCGGTGTCGACGCCCATCAGAATCGCCGCGTAGCGATCCTGGGCCACCGCTCGCAGCGCCTTGCCCTCGCGGGTCCGCTGCAGGAAGAAATGCAGGAACAGCATCAGGCCGATGCCGGCCACGACGATCAGCAGGTCCATCGCCGTCACGCTCAGGACGCCCAGCCGGATCGGATCGACGCTGACCGGCGCGGGGAAGTTCTGCGCGTCGGGTCCCCAGATGACCAGCGCGATGTTGCGGGAGATGATTGCCACCCCCAGCGTCGCGATCACCACGTTGATCGGCGGCGCCTGCCGTTCCCGCAAGGGACGCAGGATGCAGTACTGGACGACCACCCCGACCAGGCCGACCGCCGCCATGGCGACCAGCAGCGCCGGCGTGAAGCCGAAGTGCAGCGCCTGCAGCAGGCTGAAGCCGATATAGGCCCCCAACATGACCATGTCGCCCTGCGACCAGTTCAGGACGCCGGACGACGCGTAAATCAGGCTATAACTCAGGGCCACCAGCGCATAAATGGCGCCCAGCGGCAAACCGTTCAAAAAATATTGCATAGCGGGCTCCCCTCGTCGTCATGTAAAAAAGCCGGTTTCCGGCAGAATCCGCCCGGAAACCGGCAGCGCCTCGTCAGTTGGTCGGGACGGTTTTGATCAACTCGAACTGGTTGCCCTTGATGACAGTCACGAGCAGGTTCTTGCCGATGTCGTCGCCCTTGTCGTTGAATTTCGGACTGCCCGTCACCAGCGTCAGTCCGCTGGTCTTGGCGATCGCATCCCGCAGCGCGTCCGCTTTCACCCCATTGGCTTTCTTCACCGCGTCGGCGAGGATGTACACCGTGTCATACGCCTGCGCGGCATGGGGAATCGGGCTTTCCTTGTACTTTTCCTTGTATTTGGTGACGAACTCCTTCACTTTCGCATCCGGCGAATCCGGCAGGAAGGTCTGGGTGAGGATCAACCCCTGTACGGCGTCGCCGCCCAGTTCGATCAGTTTCAGGGCCGCCATGCCCGACGCGCCGAACAGCTGGGCCTTCATGTCCAGTTGCCGGGCCTGTTTGCCGATCAAGGCAGCGTCCTGGTACAAGCCCCACATGAAAATGCCTTCCGCGCCGCCGTCCTTGATCGTCAGCAGCTGCGGCTTGAAGTCCTTGTCGCCGTTGTTATAGGTCGGTTTCGCCACCAGTTGCAGCCCTTCGCGCTGCGCCGCCGCTTCCAGCAGCTTGGCGCCGCTCTGGCCGTAATCGTCGGCCGCGGTGAACGTGGCCACCTTCTTGATCTTCAGAACGTCCTTCGCGTACTTCATCAGGGCGTTCGCCTGGAAGCCGTCGTTCACGGCGGTCCGGAAGATCCACTTGTTGCCCTGCTCGGTGATCGAGGTCCCGGTCGAGCCCGCCGTCAGCTGCGGCAGCCCCGCCCGCGCGGTCACGACCATGTCCGCCAGAGTCGCCGAGCTGTGAATCGCCCCGATCAGGACATTCACCTGCGACTGCTGGATCAGTTTGTTCGTGGCGCTGGCGGATTTGGTGGGATTGCCTTCGTCATCCTCGAAGAACACTTCCAGTTTCCAGTCTCCCGCCAGTTTCTTGGCGTTGATTTCGTCGACCGCCATCTGGACGGCCTTGCGCTGGCCCTGGCCGAGTTGCGCCGCGCCGCCCGATTCCGGGCCGACCACGCCGATCTTGAGAACCTTTTGCGAGCTGGTGCCGCCGCCGCAACCGCTGAGCGCGAAAGCGCCGGCGACGAGCATACAGAGCATGACCAAGAGGGCGGTAACTTGTTTGCGTTGGAACAACATGAACCCACCTTTCATTTTATCTTACCGGTCCGGCGCCTACTTTTGCAGCTGCCGGATCACTTTGACCAGATTGGCGACCAGATATTCATGATACACTTTGCCTTTTTCCGGGCAGGACTTGGTGGGCGATCCCGTCGTGCCGCCGGCCAGTTCCACGGCCTTCTTCTGGTCCGCGGCCGTGCTCGGCACATAGCAGAGCGTATCGCCGGTGAAGCAGGGATCGACCGAATACAGCTCGTGCGGGACAACCGGGTTGTCGACGGCCTTTTCCAGGTGGACCAGCTCCGGCCGCTTGTAGAGAATCTGCGAGGTCTCGATCTCCTCCGAGTGCCCCACCGGCCCGTAGTCGAGTAGGCCGATCAGCTCCTTCGACATGTAGGCGGGGTCGAACAGCACCACCTTGACTCCCAGTTGCCGCTGCGCCCGTTCGGCGGTCAGCTGCATCCACGATATATTGACGATCCGGTGGCCGTTGATCGCGATGAATTTGCGGAAACCGTGCGCGTGGAGCGACTGGATCACATCGTACAGCAGTTCCACCAAGATTTCCGGCCGGATGGTGATCGTTCCCGGCAGCACCATGTGGTGCGGGCTCCAGCCTGACCATAGCGGCGGCGCGACGACCACGCCGGTCTCTTTGGCGGCGTCCTCCGCCAGCAGCATCGCCACCATGGTGTCCGTGCCGAGCGGCAAATGGTTGCCATGCTGTTCCGTGCTGCCCACCGGGATGATCACGACGTTTTTGGCGGCCTGGCGCTGTTCGTCCAGCTCCCGCCAACTGCAGTCCTGCAGCCATACACTCATAGAAAAAATTCACTCCCGTTCAAGATTTGGATTACATATTATATATCTTACTATGCCCGTCCATTGTTCACAAGCACTTGTGCGCAGACTTGACACAAAAAATCGCCGCCGAATGGCACAAACCATTCNNCCAATAGAAGAACCGCCCCCGGCAAAATTCCGAAGGCGGCAGATGCATGAATCTTACTCAAACCAAACCTGAACTCACATCCCAAGGAGTCGTGGCAACCAAAGCGAAGTTTCCGGCAAATAGGTGATGATTATTAACGCCACAATGGATGCGATTAAGAACGGGCCAATCGATTTTCTGATTTCCTTTAGTGAAAGTCCGGCGATCGGACAAGCCACAAACAGATTGACGCCAACCGGCGGTGTGATCTGACCAATGGCCACGTTGACGGTAAGGACAATCCCGAAGTGGATCAGATCAATTCCCAGTTTGTCCAACACCGGCAAAAACAGTGGGACAAAAATATAGGTAATGGAGATTCCGTCCAAGAAGCAGCCGGCTATCAAGAAAAGAATATTGATCAGCGCCAGCAATGCATAAGGGTTCTGTGTCATGCCGAGCAACATGGCGGAGATATCTTGCGCCACGCCTTCAGCCGTTACCACCCAGGAAAAAATGGTTGCCCCACCGACGATGATCAACACCACGGCAGTAGTAATGGAAGAACTGACCAGCNNAGAGAGGACACCGTCATCTCCTTATAAACGAAGAACCCAACCAATATGCCGTAGAAGGCGGCGACCGCGGCGGCTTCGGTCGGTGTAAAAATGCCGCCATAAATTCCGCCGAGAATGATGACGGGTGTCATCAGACCCCAAAATGCATCCTTGAATGCAAACCAGATTTCTTGCAGCGACGCAACTTCACGTTTGCCGCCATAATTGTGTTTTTTGGAGATGTAATAGCTCGTTACCATTAGACAANNATGACACCCGCCATGAACAGCTTGCCGATGGATTGCTCGGCCACCACGCCGTAAAGTACGTAAGAAATGCTCGGCGGGATGATCAGGCCAATACCGCCGCAAGTGGCCATTAACGCGGCGCTCATGCCCTTATCGTACCCAGCTTTTACCATCGCGGGGATTAGAATGGTTCCGAGGGCCGCGACGGTGGCTGGTCCAGACCCGGAGATGGCTGCGAAGAAACAAGAAGTGATAACCAATACGATCGCCAGTCCGCCGGTAATATGACCAAAGCAGACATCAGCAAAACGGATCAATCGCTTGGAAACCCCAGCTTTCTCCATAACCAAACCTGCCAAGATAAACAAAGGAATAGCCAACAACGTAAACTTGGAAATGGCTGAAAACAATGTCGTGGCCAGCACCGTCAATGACGTATCGGTAAGCAGGATCGCGGCGATAGCCGCCAAGGTCAGGCTCAACGCAATGGGTACGTTAAACAAGATTAGCAGGAAAAAGGCGCCGAACAGCAGAATCCCCAGATGCATTATTTTTCAGCCTCCTTTTTCCACTCTTTCCAGCCAGCCTGTCCAAATCTCACGATGCAGAGGAGAGAACCGGCCGGAATCGCTAACCCCATTAACCATTCGGGGATCTCCATCGCCGGAGTTTTTTGATCGGAAGCAATCTGTGACTCAACCATTTCAATTCCGTACCACGTGAATAATACAAACACGAATATGCACAGTCCTGCGACAATTGCAGCGGCGACGCGTTTCCATCGGTTCGGCAGATAATCCGTGATCAGGCTGAACCCGAGGTGATGATTGTGCTTGGCAGCGGTGGCGGCGCCGATCATTACGCTCCAGACAAACAGGTTAACGGTGATTTCTTCCGCGAAGGCCAACGAAAGATGCATAAAGTACCGTGAAGCTACCTCGATGACTGTCAGGGCCAGTATGATTATAAGTGAGATTGCCAAAAACCACTCCTCAAACTGATCAAGCCATTTAAGCATAGTACCCTCCAACCGTTTATTTTCCTGCCTTTTGAAAGCTGTCGATCAATTCTTTGCTCATTTGTCCTTCATATTGGGTGTAAATGCTTGCCGACTGCTTGCGGAAAGCCTCCACTTGCGCCGGTGTCAGCACATTAACTTTTGTTCCCTTGGCCTTCATGTCGTCAATATCCTTTTGCTCGCGCTCCCGGGTAAGTTTGATTTGGTATTCGGCCGCCGCCTTGGCGGTTTTTGTCAAAATTTCCTGGGCTTCTTTGTCCAGGCCGGCCCAGAATTTGGCGTTGATGCCCAAAACATAACAGTCGTAGGAATAATTCACGATGCTCAAATATTCCTGCACTTCGTAGAATTTCCGGCTATGAATGACCGATACCGGGTTCTCCTGGCCGTCGATCGTCTTCTGCTGCAAGGAAGTGAAGACTTCACCGATATTCATGACGGTGGGGTCCGCTCCGAGCGTTTTGAACAGATCAATGTACATTTTATTGGAGGGAACGCGGATTTTCATATTTTTCATGTCCGCCGGCGCCTGAATGGGCCTTGCACTGTTGGTAATCTGTCGGTAACCGTTTTCCATAAAGGCGATAGGTTCGATGCCCTTGGTGCGGACAATCGCGTTCAATTTCTGACCGGCTTCACCGGCTAACGCTTTGTCGACTGCTTTATAATCCNNGAATCCAGGGCAGACTGGGAACGCTGAATTTGGGATCGATGATCGAATAAATGAGTGTGGAATGCAACGAGGCTTGGATTACGCCGTTGCGGAGGTTTTCCAGTCCTTTCTGCTGGTTGCCGCTGGAAAGTTGCTCGTTGGGGAAAACCTGAATCTCAATGCGGCCTTTGGATTCCGCCTTCGCTAGTTCGGCCCATTTCTGGGCCCCTAATGTGATCGGCGCCGTATCCGCCCCCGTGACACTCAGCTTAATTTTGACCGGCTTTTGCGTGTCCGCTTTTGCACCGTCCTTTTTCCCGCCGCAGCCCGCAATAATCAAGGCCAATACCAGTAAGGAAACCATCAAAATCGTTATCGTTTTTTTCACGGAAAGCCCTCCTTCATGTTTTTCCATTGCCGATGCCTTTTTCGTATTACACCGCTTGCTAAGCTCAATTGCCTCCTTTACTCAAAGTCTCCCGAACATTTTTCGCACGGCTTGTATAATTTTTGCTTCATTGGGGATATAGTAGTCTTCCAGTGTCGGACTGAACGGAACCGGAGTATCTTCGGCACCGACGCGCTCAATGGGCGCATCTAGATAACCGAACGCTTCTTTGGCCGCGATCGCGGCGATTTCACCGCCAATGCCGCCGATTACCGGGGCTTCGTGTACAATCAGCAGCCGGCTGGTCTTGATGACCGATTCAACGATGGTCGATGCATCCAGGGGTTTAATCGNNGCGACTTGCCGACCATCGCGCCGCAAGCCACGATCGTGACATCTTGTCCCTCGCGGCGTACTGCGGCCTTGCCAATGGGAATAGTGCAATCCTCGTCCGGTATTTCGTCGCGGACCCCATACAGCAATTTATGCTCCAGAAATATGACCGGATTGGGATCGCGAATCGCCGATTTTAACAAGCCTTTGGCGTCCGCTGCTGTAGACGGCATGATCACCTTGATGCCGGGAACATTTTCAAACCACGCTTCCAAGTTCTGCGAATGATGCATGCCCGAACGGGTCCCGGCGCCGAAGGGCGCCCGAATCACCAGCGGGACCGACATANNGCCATCGTAGGCGTAGCACATCTTCGCCGCATTGTTTACGAGCTGATCGGCGGCGATTGGCAGAAAATCCGCGAACATCAACTCCACGACCGGTTTCATACCCATCATCGCCGCGCCGATCGCCGCACCGGTGAACCCGGCCTCAGAAATTGGCGTATCGATGACCCGGTCCGGTCCAAATTGATCCCAAATTCCGGCCGTTACTTGCAGCGTGCCGCCGTAACTGCCGATATCTTCTCCCAGCAGGAATACTTCGGGATCTCGCGTCATTTCTTCGATTAATGCTTCCCGAATTGCTTCGCGCATACTGATTTTTTTCATTTCACCGCGTCCCCCTCACTGGGCGAATAGGCGTGCAACAACGCTTCCTCCGGCGGCGGATACGGGCTTTCCTCCGCGAACCGGATCGCATCTTCCACTTCAGTTTTTACGTCTTCTTCGATTGTGTCCAGTTCCGCTGCCACGGCCCATTGTTCCGCCAACAGGAAGTCGCGGAACTTTTTCAACGGGCATTTTTCCTTCCAGGCGGCGACTTCCTCGGGCGGCCGTCCGTCCCGGGGATCTCGCTCGGAATGGCCGCGCCAGCGATACGTCTTGCATTCCAGCAAAGTGGGGCCCTCGCCGCGCCGCGCCCGTTCGTAGGCGGCTTGCGCTTCCTTATAGACCGCCAGAACATCGTTGCCGTCGACGACGATTCCCGGCATTCCATAGGCCGCGGCCCGGTTGGCGATATCGGGAACGGCGACATGGTAGGAGACAGGCGTCGAAATGGCGTACATATTATTTTCGCAGACAAAAACGACCGGCAGCTTCCAGATGGCCGCCATATTCAGTGACTCGTGAAAATCGCCCCGATTGGTTGCGCCGTCGCCGAAAAATACGACCGAGACATAGTCTTGTTTATGCAGTTTGGCGGCCAGAGCCGTTCCCACCCCTAGTGGGATGTGCCCGCCGACAATTCCGGAACCGGCGATAACGCCGCACTGGCGGTCGCCCAGATGATGCGACGTGTTCTTGCCGCGGCCGGAACCGGTCACTTTCGCAAAAGCGCCGGCCATCATCCGGCGTGACGAAATGCCTTTGACGAGGAAAGCTCCCCGGGTTCGCAGCGAGGGCAGGATCAGATCGTCCTGGCGCAGGTTATAACAGGCTCCCACCGAGATTGCCTCCTGGCCGATACTGACGTGCGGCAGTTCAGTGAGGGGGGAGTGATGGTGATATTCCACCATGCGTTCCTCAGTGCGGCGCGTCAAATACAACCAACGATACATTTCCAGGCAATCCTTCTTTTTTAGTTCCTGCATTGTTGCCTTCACCTCCGTGACTCTATTGGTTCCCTGGCTTGGGAACCGGCAGTTCCAGATCGATTTCCGGATCATGTTCCCAACGCATCTGTGCGCCGTCAATTTCTGTAACTACAATATCCATCGTAGAATGCACCGGATTGCCGCCGGGGAAGAAATGACCGCCCCACGCCTTCCCGTTGGCGTCGCAAACCACGCCGTGAAAGTGAATGACCGGCCGATCCGGGTCCGCCAGACACACCATGCCTTGTCCCGTGATAAACTCCAACGGTCCGGCGGTCGGCAACGGCGGTGTTCGTTCCGAACCACGTTTCGTTTTATCGCTCGGAATGGCCCAGGAGATTTCCGCCTTTCGCAAACTGCCAATGGCCATCTGGACCGCGCCGGTCACAATCCGGCTCTGACGGCAGACTTCAATAATTCCGGTTACCAAATCGGTATCGCGCAGGATTCTTGCCAATACGACCCGCCCGGTTTTACCCGGAACGATCGATACTCTGACGTTTTCCAACACCCATCCCTCCATTGTTTTCCTTTATTTGAGAATCTGCTCCGGCTGTTCCAGATAGGTTTTGACCGATTTTAAGAATTTCACCGCAGTCTCCCCGTCGACCAGCCGATGATCGTAAGTCAGGCACAAATACATGACCGGGGCCGCCACGATCGCGTCGTCCACCACGATCGGCGTCTTGGCGACTTTGCCGATGCCTAAAATGGCGCACTGCGGATAATTGATGATTGGCGTGAACAGCAATGAACCGAAGGTGCCTGAATTTGTCACTGTGAACGTCCCGTCCGCAAAATCCGCCGGCTGCAAGCCGCCTTCGCGGGCTTTGCGCGCCAACTCGTCCATTTCGGCGGCAACCGTCAGGATATTTTTGTGGTTCGTGTGACGGATCACCGGCGTAACCAATCCGGTATCGGTTGCTACCGCCACGTTGACATGGACCTGCTTTTTAACGTGGATAGAATTCTCCACGATCGAGGCGTTCAGCAGCGGATACTCCTGTAACGCCACTGCCGCCGCCCGGACCACGAACACCGTATAGGAAACCGACAGCGCTTTTCGTAACGAAGCCACTTTCGTCATATTAACGTCCATGACAGTCGTCACATCGGCCGCATTCTGCTTGCTCAAGGTGAGATGTTCGGCGATCCGTTTGCGCACGCCCTGCAGCGGAATGATTTCAACGTCGTCCGCCGATGCCGGGGCCGGGGCGACGACCGGGGATGAAACAGCCGCCGGGGTTGCTGCCGGCGTTGCTGCCGGCGCCGGGACTCTGGCCATGGCCTGTTCGACATCATAGCGAACAATCAATCCGCCCGGGCCGGTTCCGGTCAAGCCGACCAGGCTGACCCCCTGACTGGCCGCAATTTTGCGGGCAAGCGGCGAGGCCTTGATCTTCTTTTCAGGAATCGGTTCCGCCACAGGCTCCGCAACCGCAGCCGTCGCACTCGCTGCGACCCCGGCGGCATCTGACTGACCGGACACATAGGCCGAAATATCGTCAGCCCGGTCCGCAATCAGACACAAGGGAGCGCCGACCGGCGCATAATCGCCTTCGGGGACCATGATCCGTCGCACGACGCCGGTAGCGGGGGATGTAGTTTCGACTACGATCTTGTCCGTTTCGATCTCGACGAGACCTTCCCCCTCCCGGATTGGTTCCTGCTCCTGTTTGAGCCATTTGACGACCCGGCCTTCGACCATGGTCATACTGATCTGGGACATTCGAAAAACAGTTACAGCCATTTATGTTCCTCCCATCACCGCTGTATAATTTCCTGCCAGCCAATTCGTTCCGCCAATGTTTTCGCGTCGAGCACACTGGGCTTTCGCCCGAAAACGGCGGAAAATTGTTCGATCAACCGCTCCCGTACCTCCGCCAGGTCTTGGGCAACTCCCGTAATTTCCTGCACCGAAGTCACTCCTTTGTCGNNCCCAAGTCGACATTCACATTGAAGGCAAAGCCGTGCATCGTCACCCCGCGCTGCACCGCGCAGCCCATCGCCGTGATTTTTCGGTCGCCGATCCACACGCCGGGATACTTTCGATCAAAGCAGGCCTTAATGCCGTATTCCACATCCAGCAGGCGCACAAAAACTTCGGCCAGATTCTGCAGATACTCGCTCAGCCCCATCCCGCATTGTCGAAGGTCGATCAACGGATAGCCCACCAGTTGGCCGGGGCCGTGAAACGTGACATCGCCCCCCCGATTGGTCCGGACAACTTTCACGCCATGCGTGGCCAACTGCTCCGAATCGGCCAGGATATGGCCGGGGTCGCCCAAACGGCCCAGCGTGATTACCGCCAAGTGTTCCAGCAACAGCAACGTATCGGGGATGAGCTGCTGCTGTCGCAAGGCGACGATACGTTGCTGCAGCGCCAGTCCGGTCTCATAATCCACTCTGCCCAGCTGACCTACAATCAATTCCATGGTTTAATCCATCAAAACTCCGCCGTTGATGTCGATCGTCGCCCCCGTGATGAAGTCGCTTTCATCCGAAGCCAGAAACACGGCGGCGCCGGCTATATCCGCCGGCAGTCCCCGGCGCCCCAGCGGAATCCTTTTGACGCTGTCCAGTTGCTGTTGCGCCGACAGGTAACGATGGGTCAGATCGGTGGTAATGGAACCGGGAGCGATAACGTTGACATTCACGCCATGGCTGGCAAATTCGCGCGCCAAGCCCTTGGACAAACCGATTACTCCCGCCTTGGAAGCGGCATAGGTGCTGGTTCCCAGCAATCCGCCGCCTACTTTGGCCGCTACCGATGCGATATTAATGATTTTTCCTTTATTCCGCGCTACCATCTGCGGTAAAACAGCCTGACAACAGTAAAAAATCCCTTTCAGGTTCGTGGTCATGATCCGGTCCCATTCCGCCTCGTTCGTTTCCAGGAATGATGCGACGCCGACGATACCGGCGTTATTGACCAATACATCGATCCGCCCCGCCGCCTGCAGGATCGCGGCCGTGGCTTCGTTAACCTGAAGCCGGTCGGTCACGTCCAGCCGAAAGGCCTGTATAATGCCGCCAGTTGCGGCGAGCTCGTGGGCGGTTCGCTTCGCAGCGGCGCCATCTCGATCGGTGAGCATGACATGCGCCCCTTCATTGATCATTTCCGCCGCAATGGCCCGTCCAATTCCTCTGGCTGCTCCGGTGATCACCGCGACCTTTCCGTCTAATCGCATTCTTATTTTTCCTCCTTATCGGCACCGCTATCCAAGATCGGGGCGTTGTTATTTGTCAGTATAGTATGTTTGTCAGACATTTATGGGCAACAAAACAACGTACATTGTCAATCGGAACTAGTCATTCAGGTCGCGTTCGTCGATATCGACGAAATCGCCTTCCACCGCCAAGCGGATCCGCCGCAAATGATTTTTGATCGCTTTCACGGCAGCGCGTTTGTCGCGCAATTTGAGCGGCGCGACAATATCATTATGTTCCTGGGCGATCAGCGTCTGGCTACGGCTCATACTCAGCGTTCGGGTTCGGGTTTCCTTGAGCATGGCTAACGCGGTTTCCATCAATCGGATAAAGAAAACATTGTGACTTGCTCGGGCAATCGCAATATGAAACATCGCGTCCGTTTGCGAAGTGAGCGCTTCATCCGCTGTATTCAAGCCCTTTAGCATATCATCGATATTTTTAATTTCTTCGTCGGAAGCCCGTTCAACCGCCAACTCTACAATCTTTGGCTCCAACACTTCGCGCAGCTCCAGAAGATCTAGCAGCAATGTCGAGCTTGGCGATGCTGAGATCGCATTGAGCTGCTCAATGAGAATATCTGCATGCAAGGGGGAAATGCTCGTCCCCCCACCCGGCTTGCTTTCGATCAGATCAAGAAACTCCAATACTTTCAACGCTTCCCGCACCGAAGCCCGACTCACGCCCATCCGTTCCGCCAAAACTTTTTCCGGCGGCAGCATATCGCCAGGACCAAGTTCACCGGAAACGATCTTTTGCCGAAGCTGATAGATAACTTCTTCATATATTTTTGTTCCCTTAACTTTTTGAAAAATCGCCATAACGACTCCTTCTATAGTTTGTTTGTCTGACATTTGTACTATTCGAAGCTAAAAATCAATTCTCCTGCTAGCATCGAGTTTTTTTCAGATATTTTTTACGAATCAATCGATAGCGATTTATTCGGAATTGTATGTCTTGCCATAAAAAAGTACCGTCTCAAAAAGGGACAATCCTATTTGAGACGGTACTTTTTCATTTGCAGCGCTTCTTTAGAACCGATACGTCGCCGTGAGGCGGTAGGCCCAGGAATCCCAGGTCACCCGGTTCAGCGGAACTTGGACGCTCGTGCCGTCGGCGAGGTTCACCTGGTCCGTTCCGGGCGATGTCGTGTAGCTGGTGTAGTCGATCGCCGCGCCGATGCTCCAGTTTTTCCCCAGCGAGTGGTCCAGTCCCAGCGAAACGACCGTGCCCCGGCCGTCGGCCCAGTGGTTGTTCGTCACCGGATGCGCCAGGTCCGTCCGCAGATTCCAGTGGGCCTCGCCGCGATAGTGCGGCAGATGGTATTCCAGCCAATGTTCCAGCCCCAGCCAGGGCCCGCTCCACATCGCCTTGTACATGGTGTTGGCGCCGGGATATGGCCCATACATGTAGGAGGGAATCACGATGAACAAATTCCGCATCGTCATACTCTGTGTGTTGATGGCATAGCCGCCCAGCAGCGTGGTCTGCTGTTTGGCGTTCTCCTGCAACTTCCAGCCGAAGGCCAGCGTGCCGTCCAGCACCCGGCCGTCGCCGGCGTCCGCGTAAGTGCGGGAAAACTCGCCTTGCCGGTCGTTCTGGTCATAATCGGAGTCCTGGTTGGTGCCGGAATAGATCCAGCCGAAACTGCCGGTAGCCTCCAGAAAAGTCTTGCGGCCCGTGTCGTGGCGAAGGACGCCCTTGATGGCATAGATCCGCAGATTCTCCCATTTCAGCTCGGACAGGATGTTGGGCACGCCGCCCAGATCGGCCTTGTTCCAGGTGAACCGGTCCTGGCGGTGGGTCGGCAAGATCTCCAGGGTGGTCGCGGCCTGGGCCGGTGTCGAAAAAACACAGCACAGCAGGATCATTCCGATCAGAATCTTTCGCATTGCAACGCCTCTTTCTCCTGGCCCCTACGCGGCGGCCGATCCATTTTCTTTATGAATTCGCGCCGGTGCCGGATTTTCCTGCCCGCGCCGGCGTTGCCCCGGCAGGTTCACCGTACGCTGCCCGGAAACAAATCCGCAGGAGGAAAATGAAAAACGACGAAATCGTCGCATAGCACCAAACAGTCGACCAACTGGTCGGTTTTTTTAATGAATCATAAACAAAAACACGAAAAACAGAATCGCTATTGTGCTGAAAAAAATATTTTACCCGCTATTTTAGCGGCGTTAGCCGATCTGTGGGAGTTTTTATTGGTTTATTGGCATGCAACTTGCTTTGGATATGATTGTAGAAATAAATATTGGGAGGTTCTGTTTCGTGAGCATTTTGAATAACCTGAAAACCGGCCAGAAACTGGGAATTTTGATTCTGACTGCATTTATCGCCATGGGCTCTATGGCGGGAATTGGTTTCTACTATCTTGAGAAAACCAATGACAGCTTGAATCTCATGTATGCAGAGCGCCTGTTGCCTGTGAGCGTACTGACCGATAACCGCTCCAATGCGCGGGCTGTAAACGGCTTTATTCTGGAACTGATGCTGACTACCGATGCAAAAAAGAATGAAGAACTGAAAAAATCAATTGGCGAACGCATTGAAAAAAATAATAAAAATATGACATTCATTGAAAAGTTGCCCTTGGATGCCAAAGCCAAGGAGCTGCTGGCGAAATTAAAAGATTCGCAACAACGATACCGTGTTGTCCGGACACAAGCGATTGAACTGGCGATGCAAAATAAAAATGCGGAAGCCTATGCGCTGTATGTTAAGGATGTAACCCCGATGGTTACGGAATATACGGATAATCTTCGCAATTTAGCCACCTATTATGAAGAACTTTCAAAAAAACTGGACGCCGATACGACAGCCGACCAAAAAATTGCCGAGATGCTGATGGCCGCGTTGTTTATCTTCATGGCGATTGTACTTGGCTTTAGCGGCTGGATGATTGCGCGGGCGATTACCAAACCGCTTCACGCAATGGTCGGTGAATGTCGTTCACTGGCTGAGGGAGATTTTCGCGATAAACCTCGCCACATAAACCAAAAAGACGAAATAGGGCAATTGGCGGATGCAATGGTTGACATGCGAACCAATGTCCGCAAGGTACTGAAACAAGTCAATGAATCCGCCGAACAGGTGGCGGCCTCTTCGGAAGAACTGACGGCCAGTTCCGAGCAATCCGCTCAGGCAGTTGCACAAGTTGCCGGATCCGTCAGCAATGTAGCGAATGGATCGGAAATGGCAGTAACAGCAGCCATAGAAACTTCCGCCGTAGTGGAACAGATGTCGGCCGGAATCCAGCAGGTCTCTGCCAGCACTAACCAAGTGGCGACAAACTCGGCCCAGGCATCAGAGAAAGCAAAAGAAGGCGATGCATCCGTAAACAAGGCTGTCAGTCAAATGTCCAGCATTGAAAGGACCGTCAACAATTCCGCGCAAGTCGTTGCCAAGCTGGGAGAACGGTCCAAAGAAATCGGCCAGATTGTCGCAACGATCTCCGGGATTGCCGGGCAAACCAACCTGCTTGCACTGAATGCCGCCATCGAAGCGGCTCGGGCCGGAGAACAGGGCAGAGGTTTTGCCGTCGTAGCGGAAGAAGTAAGGAAGCTTGCGGAGCAGTCACAGGATGCAGCCAAGCAGATCGCCAACTTGATCGGTGAAATTCAGGGCGACACGGACAAGGCGGTTGTAGCCATGAGTGAAGGGACTCGTGAGGTGAAAGTCGGAACCGAGGTAGTTACTGCCGCTGGACAGGCCTTCAATGAAATTGCGGCGCTGATCCTGCAGGTATCGGATCAGGTGAGGGAAATTTCCGCGGCGACGCAACAGATGGCGAGCGGCAGCCAACAAATTGTTACCGCGGTGAAAAATATGGGCGACCAGGCGAAACAAGCCAACGGAGAAGTCCAGAACGTATCGGCGGCAACGGAAGAGCAGTCGGCGTCGATCGAAGAAATTGCCTCGTCCAGTCGGGCGCTTGCGACCCTGGCGCAGGATCTTCAGAATGCAGTCAACAAGTTTCGGGTATAAATCCATTTCGATGAAAGGGGGTTGAACTATCATGGCCTCGGAACAATTCGTCGTCTTTCAGTTAGCACAAGAAAAATATGCCATACCCATCGGGCAGGTCAAGGAAATCATTCGCTATAACGGCGCAACTCAATTGCCCAACGCGCTCGGCTATATGAGCGGAATCATAAACCTTCGCGGCAAAATTATCTCCATCATCGACCTGGCAAAAAAATTCGCCATGGCGGACAACAAAAGTTCAACGCGGCAGGCGTTGATTGTGGAAGCATCCGGCAATGAAGTCGGACTATTGGTCGACTCGGTTACGGAAGTGATTCGTCTGGATGACAGTGCAATCGAAACAGCAAATGGAATCGCACACTCGAATGCCTTTATCAAAGCTATCGGCAAAGTGGACAATAGCTTAATTATCATTTTGAATTTGGCTGAACTATTTACCCAAGCGGAAATGACTGCCCTGAAAAACGCGGGATGATTTGTTGAAATGTTTTTGTTCGCCTGAACTTCGGTTCAGGCGATTTTTTTGCATCGATTTTCCCTGCAGCAAAAACGGTGATTCATGCTACTTCCCTTTAAAATCGGTGTATAATAAAAAGGAACTACTAATTTTTCCCTACAGGGAGGAACAGACATGAGCATGAAAACAAATCCGGATGACTTGATGACGGCCCAGGAGTTTGCGGAGTACTATCGCTGCTCGCTTGATACAGTGGTACGATGGTGCAACTCCAAAGAATGGCGGATTCACCGCTTTGCCAAAAAAGACGGCGGTCGATGGTTGGTCAAGCGGACCAGAGTAATAAACTTTTACAGCCATCCCGCAATACCATCATAAATCACAACCGGCGAAGGCCCTGCGAATCTCCGCCATGAATAGGAGCATAACAAAACCCCGGCCAGTTACCCTGCAATGGATAGACTGACTGGGGTTTTGTGCTTATTCCTCTTGATAGTTTCCGAGCCCAAGGGATCTCTATTAACACCGCTAATTTCATTTTAAAATTATTCGCCGGATTTGTGTGAATAGCAAACCCCTTGATTTTATTGGCTTTTACGCCCCGTGTCCTGTTTTTTTATTTCGCATTTTATTAACACCGGGCTCTATTTTAGCAGCTGTCGGTTTATAGCGCGCCGGCATGCAAACTGATCCAAACCGATTTCAACCGCATAATATCACCTACATCGCCGCTACTACGGCATTCAGCAGGGCGGTCTGCTTATCCGTGGCGTCTTTCAGCTGCTGCTCCAGCGCATCGCACAGCGTCATTATCGCATCGACTTTGGCAACGATGCGTTTCTGCTCGGCGAGGGGGGGAAGGGGGATAAGTACAGAATATATCTTTGATAAAGTTACCCGGGTAATTGCCACGCCACTCATATCGTTTCTAATACTTTCATAAAATAATGGACTTCTCATAACCTTTATCAGGAATGTATGCAATACTCCCTGGGGTAATTTGATCAGTGCCACACTGGACAACATGCTAAATTCTTCTTCAAGATCATTGATTGTAACTACGCCTGTTGTTGCGCCATCTTTAATATAAAGAATATCTCCTTTCTCAGGGTTACATCGGTTATAAATCTCTCGATGGACGTCCTCAGTCACGAAAGTTATGGAACTTAAATCAATTCCATCATTCTTTATGTTCTTTGCAGTAATATATTTATATTGCCCAACGTCTGCATTGGGCGGAGAATGATGCGTTCCATCTGTGATCTTATTTGATATTTCGCCCAGCCTTACCCACTCCCACCCCGTCGGCAGAGCATAGGGCACTTCCTCTGGTTTGATCGGTGGCAGCGGTTCCTGCTTCTTGATCTTGCCTGCCTTGATCAGTTTCTTTTTCTCGGCCTCGATCTCTTTCAACAGTTCGCTGGCGGGTTGGTCGCCGGAGTCCTGCGGCACCAGTTTCCCCATAACCGCCAGTTGCAGGATGGCTTTTTTCAATTCGGCGACATTTTCCGGCACGGAATACAGATCGGCAAAGTTCCGGGCGATAAACTCCCAAGCCGAAACAAACGCGGCTTCATCCGGAGCGGCCAGTAGCCGATCCAGTGCGGTTTTCTGCACAGCCACACGCTTTGCGTTTCGCGCGTCCCGCTCGGCTTCCAGCTTGTCGCACAGCGCCATCAGCGCATCGACTCTGGCGACGATGCGTTTCTGTTCGGCAAGAGGAGGGAGGGGAATGATAAAATCGCGAATTTTTCTCAGCACAAGGTTTTTATTTCCAACCCCTTCTGTTCCATCTTTTGAGTATTTCCTAACCAACGGCGAATTAATCAAGTTTTCGAGAAAATAAGGATATACTTTTTGATTTATGAATTTCAGTAAAGCAACACTTACAAAGATGCTAAATTCTTTATCTGCATTAACTGTTACCGCTATCCCTGTTGTTCCAATCTTGGTCAACAAAATATCATTTTGTTCTGGTTTACATCGTTTGGATAATTCAACGTGTTCATCAAGTGAGATGAATTTTGTATCTTCAAAACTGAGTTCTCCAGAACTCAAATTCTTGACAGAAATAAACGGAATGCCCCTCTCAATATACTTCGGTGTGAGATGGGTGCCATCTGTAATTAAAGTGCAAACAGTTCCCAGCCTTACCCACTCCCACCCCGCCGGCAACGCATACGGCACTTCCTCCGGCTTGATCGGCGGCAGCGGGTCCTGCTTCTTGATCTTCCCTTCCTTGATCAGCTTCTTCTTTTCTACTTCAATCTCTTTCAGCAGTTCGCTGGCGGGCGGATCGCTCGGGTCCTGCGGGACCAGTTTCCCCTGCATCGCCAGCGACAGGATCATTTCCCGCAGTTTTTTGATGCCGTCCGGCGATTTGATCGCAATGTCAAAATAGCGTTCGATCCGATCCATCACTGCCGCCCCCGCAGCGCTTGGGCCAGTTCCTGCTTCAGCCGGTCGCGGGTCGCCAGCAACTGCCGGTTGAGTTCTTCGTATTCCCGCAATAGCTCTTCCGGATCGCCGGCCGGTTCCTCCACCACATGCGGGTTTTTAAAGTCGAGGTTATAGTTGCGTTCCTCGATCTCGGCGAGCGACACTTTCCAGGCGTATTCATTCTGCCGACGGTTGTTCCACCATTTCTTTTCCCGCGCAAATTCGCCGATGGTGAGCGGCTTGGATTTGGAATATGATTTATAGCCCGGCGGGTAGGGGTGCTCGAAAAACCAGACCTGCTTGGTCGGCGTGCCTTTTTCAAAGAACAGCAGATTTGTCTTGATTCCGGTATAGGGACTGAACACGCCATTCGGCAATCGGACGATGGTGTGCAGGTTGAACTCGGCCAGCAATTCTTTTTTGAGCGTCGTTTTGACGCCTTCACCGAACAGAAAGCCATCCGGCAGGATGATAGCGGCCCGTCCGCCGTCCGGCTTCAACAGATGCATGATCAGTGCCATGAACAGATCGGCGGTTTCCCGTGTCTGATATTTTTTCGGGAAGTTCTGCTCGATGCCATCCTCTTCCATGCCGCCGAACGGCGGATTGGTGACGATGCAGTCGACCCGTTCCTTGCGGTCATAATCCTTCAGCGGCCGGCTGAGGGTGTTGTCGTGGCGAATGTTGGTGGGCACATCGATCCCGTGCAGCATCATGTTGGTCATCGCCAGCATGTGGGGCAGCGGCTTCTTTTCCACCCCGTGGATCGACTTCTGCAATAATTGATCGTCCTCGGGCGTTTTTACCTGGTTCTTTAAACGCTTGATCGCGTTCACCAAGAATCCGCCGGTCCCGCAGGCCGGGTCCAACACGGTCTCCCCCAACTGCGGGTTGACGATATCCACCATGAACTCGGTCACGGCGCGGGGCGTGTAATATTCACCGGCATTGCCGGCGGATTGCAAATCGCCCAGAATCTTTTCGTAAATATCGTTGAACATGTGTCGGTCCTGCGAGGAATTGAAGTCGAAATCCTCCTGGATCGTGTTGATCACCTGGCGCAGCAACGTGCCGGACTTCATATAGTTATAGGCGTCCTCGAACACGCTGCCGACCACCTTGCCCTGGGCGCTGACACCGGCCGTGGTTGCCAGGCGCTTGAGCGCCGGGAACAGGTTGTTGTTCACGAAGTCGATCAATTCTTCGCCAGTCATCCCCTCGGGGTTCGCCGCCCAGCTGGACCACTGGAACCGGCTCGGCAGCGGCGATTTGTACCCGCTGAGCGTCAGCTTCCATTCCTGTTCCTTGTCATCAAAGATTTTCAAAAACAAAAGCCAGACCATCTGGCTGATTCGTTGGGCGTCCCCGTCAACACCCACATCTTTGCGCATGATGTCCTGGATTGTTTTGATCAGTGTGCTTAGCGGCATGATTCAACTTCCCTTCCGTTATGCGGCGTAAATCGCCTGTTCCAGTTCGCTGACAGCTTGATGGTATTGTTCGGCATTGCCGAACATCTTGATGATTTCCATGGGGGTGCCAAACTCGGTAAACGGGTTGATCGTCAATATCTGGGTTTCTTCAATCGAGGCGATGCCTTCGTCCGCGTATTTGTCCAGCAGGGCGGCGAGCACCCGCTGGGCCTGTGCGCCATATTTCGCGAAATAGTCCTGCTTCTTCACATTCTCCGCCCGCTCGCGGCGTGTCAGCGGCGGCCGGTCCCAGGCCACATGGCAAAGCATGTCGAAGGGATCGAAGTCTTTGCCGATTTCGTCGGCCAAGGCATCGAAGAATACGCCCTCTGCCGCCAATTCCTCGATCACGGCCCGCTTCTTCTCGGCCGTGGTCCATTTTTTCAAGAAATCATCCAGCGATGAATATTCGCGTGTCACCGTTTTTCGGGTATAGTCTTTGAGCGACTCGGTGACCAGCTTGCCATTGGCGTCGTAATACTGAACGCGTTCCGCCACGACCGAAACCGGCACATTGGCCACATAATACTTCGGAACGGACTGGTCGGACCCGATGCCAACCGCGGAAGCTTCATCACCAGCCGCAGAGCCGCCATCGGCCGCTTCCTGTCCCTCTTCCGGCGGCACCATTGTTTCACCGGGTTTCGGCGTATAAATCACCACCGGCTCCCCGTCAAAATGCGGGTCGGCAAACAGTTCCGTGGCCTTTTTAAAATCCATGATCGTGAAGTAAAATTTGTCGTAGTCTTCGTTGATCCGGGTTCCCCGGCCAATGATCTGCTTGAATTCGGTCATGGACTGAATGCGCTGATCCAGCACGATCAACTTGCAGGTCTGGGCATCGACGCCGGTCGACATCAGTTTGGATGTGGTGGCGATGACCGGATATTTCGCTTCCGGAAAAATAAAGTTGTCCAGTTCCAGCTTGCCTTCTTCATTATCGCCGGTTATCCGCATGACATATTTGGCATTCTGCGCCACCAGGTCCGCGTTTTCATTGCACAGGGCCTGCCGCATGCGCTCGGCGTGGTCGATGTCTTCACAAAATACGATGGTTTTGTCGAAACGGTTGGTTTTCTTCAGAAATTCCGAGATTTTCGCGGCCACCAGCCGGGTTCGCTCATCCAGCACCAGCTTTTTGTCAAAATCCTTTTGGTTGTAGATACGATCTTCGATTTCATTGCCGTATTTGTCGAGCATGCCTTTTTCCGGCCGCCAGCCGGTCAGGTCCTTATCCAGATCGATGCGAACCACTTTGTAGGGCGCCAAAAATCCGTCGTCGATCCCCTGGCGCAAGGAATAGGTGTAGATCGGCTCGCCAAAATAGTCGATGTTGGAGACATCTTTGGTTTCTTTCGGGGTTGCGGTCAGGCCGATCTGCGTCGCTCCGCTGAAGTATTCGAGAATCTGCCGCCAGTTGGAGTCTTCGGCGGCGCTGCCGCGATGGCACTCGTCCACGACAATCAGGTCAAAAAAATCCGGGGAAAACTGTTTATAGATGTTCTTTTCTTCTTCGGTCCCCGTTACGGCCTGATAAAGCGAAAGGTAAATTTCATAGGATTTATTGGCTTGCCGCTTCTGAATCTTGGTCATGGCCGAGCCAAAAGGCTTGAAGTCGTTGGTCATCGTCTGGTCCACCAGAATGTTGCGGTCGGCGAGAAACAGAATGCGTTTCTTGGTTTTGGATTTCCACAAGCGCCAGATGATCTGGAACGCGGTAAAGGTCTTGCCGGTGCCGGTCGCCATCACCAGCAAGATGCGGGTTTTCCCCTGGGCAATGGCTTCCAGTGTTTTATTGATCGCCAAAAGCTGATAATAGCGGGGAGTTTTGTTGCCGCCATCGCTGTAATAGTCCTGGACAATGACGTTTTCCTGCGCCGGAGTGATTCCTTTATGCTCACACCACATTCGCCACAATTTTTCAGGTTCCGGAAATTCCGTCAATGACAACTCCGCTTCGATGCAGCCGTCTGCGGCGATGCCATTGTGGAACAGAAATCCGTCGCCGTTGGAACTGAAGACAAACGGCACCTGTAATAGTTCCGCATAGCCCAGACCCTGCTGCATGCCGTCGCCCAACGAATGGTTGTTGTCTTTGGCTTCGATCACGGCCAGCGGAATATTCGGCTTGTAAAACAACACATAATCGGCCCGTTTGTTTTGGGCGCGGGTATGCTGTCGCCCCCTGACGATGATGCGGCCCTTGGTCAGCGGGAATTCTTCCAGCACCTGCGTGAAAGTGTCCCAGCCGGCCTGGGCCAGCGCCGGGGTGATATATTTCGTGCAAATATCCCGTTCGGTGAGCGCTTTCTTATCCATCGATCCCCCGCTTGAGTTCGACATCGTCGGTCGGCTTCGTTCCAACATGGAACATTGTTTCTACTTCTCTTAATGTTTTTATTTCCCTGCCCATGCACTCAATAATTTGTAAAACACCATCCAGTATATCTTGCGCCTTGTCCATTCCATATAACCCAAAAGCCGCCATCGCTGGCGGCTTTTCGCTCGAGCTTTTCTTTATTCCTCTTCGTCGTCCTGCAGCTCGATGGTTTCGCCGTCGGCGGAAAAAGTTCTCCCCGGCCACTACGTTGCGCCCGGTCAAGCGAGCGGGCCGGGCCGGCCATATCCCGCATCCGTTCACAGCCGGCCTTGGCCAGCCATTGTTTGATCGGTTCCGGCCGCCATTTTCAGTCGGTTACAATTTGTAACCGACTGACTGCCTTCTTTATTCAGCCGGTTCTATGGAAAAATACATGTCTCTGTTTTTTCGCCGATATGCCGGCAAACGCCGCAACGGGAGGAGCGGCCCAATCTGTTGCCGCACGCGCAACGCGCTCCATCACGGTTTGTGCCGAATTAACCCGTCGATCCGGTCGAAATGACCATCAAAAGTGCAAATTTCTGTGCAGCCCCACTCGAACATGCGGGCCGCGATCAAGGCATCCGACCATTTGATATTTTTGTCGACAAACAGGTCCAGAGCGGTGTGGACAACGTCCGCATCGATCCCCAGCGTGGCAACGCCCTTGCCGCCGCTTCCCGGAAACGGGCAGGAAAAATCGCCAAGCGGTTTGTCTTCACCTCATTTTCTTTTCAAAACGGAAGAAATAATCTCCGCCTACCATATCTTCAGGTATTTCAGGCGTATTGGGGTCTTTGTGATGGGGATTAAAAAATTCTACTATGTGAAAGCCACAGCGATTCACATAAAAATGAACATTTCGCTTTTCAAAATATGGGGTTATGGTTTCCCAAACCACTGTGTCAGGGTGCTGCTTTTCAACCTCGTCCCAAATAGCTTGTCCCACACCACGATTCTGTGTTCCATATTTTACATAAAGAAAATCAAGATGATTGTGTTGTGTTTCTTCGTCAATGACAACGATAGCCCCACCGACCATTTCACCATCCACAACCGCTTTATACGCAAATGCCCCTTTTTTTGATAATGCAAGGTCAATTTCCTTTTCAGGAAGTATCTCTGTGTTCAAATCAGAAAACTCCGCTGCTGCTTCTTTTTGGAAAGCCTCTTGCATATACTTTTTGTAATCTGTCAAATCTTCTTGACTGACAGGCAACAGCTTAAAATTCATATATGACGCCGCCTTTGCTTAATATGGAACCCCAAACGCCATCATTAATTCCCAAACCATTGGAAAAAGCAAAACGGCGCTGACGGAATCGCCATCGGCGACCGATATTTTGTTTTTTCACCCATCATGATAATCCGTCACCTCCCCGATCACTATTTTGCCATTCCATCAAATACCCATCAAATAAACCATGTTCTACGCAAACGCCGCTACGAAGGCGTTTGACGGCTTTTTCGCTCATCAGCCTGCCCTGAATTTAGCCCCGTCCATCAAATACCCAGCAAACAAAATTTAAACTGTTCTTCGCCACACATCAATTGTAGTTGAACGAATATACTTACTGCGCATTTTTATACCAATCAACAGTATCCTGCAAATCCGCATTGCCTCTGTTGTTGTAATTCAAAAGCACTCCTCTCGAATCAAACAGACTCGCCTTGGTCGGATCAAATACGAAATCCGTATACGTTTTGAGGCGCTTGCCTATATTCATCAGTGAAGTATTCTGCATTTTGCGTGAGAAGATTTGACTATATTTGTGAAAATCCTCAATCGAAGAGCGATACAAGCGCTGGTCAAAGATTTCAATTTGCTTGTAGAATCCTACAATATTTGGTTCTTTATATACAAATCGAATATCGCCTTTAGTCAAATAGGGGTCCGCTTCTTGACCAGCAAAGTTTACAATTTTTAATCCATCAGATACAAGATCCGGAATAGAGGCTTCTATCATTTGGCGAGCAACATCTGGATAGGTTTCTAAATTCTCCACATGGACTTCCGCAAAAACTTGAGCTGTTGCTGCTGGTTTGTTGCTTGTTATTTCCGCAATGCAATTTTCTTCCATATCCAATAATGACAAGCAAATAAACGTACTCTGTCCGAAAGGATCAAAGAAGCTGCTATTACATTCAAATAATACGTCATTATATAGCGCCTGCAAACTTTGTGAAAAATCAGCCGGCATCGAAATTAGCCGAGCTTCAATATCAACAAATTTGTCAACGTATTTTTCGTGCTTGGACCCACTGATCAACACCGGGATCGGTTTTGCTTCTTTGGGCACTATGATTTCATTTTTTTCCGAAGGGTTATCACTTTTGTCATTTATCGGATAAATGAACGTACTAAAATTTTCCGGGTACAAAAAGCACATCCTTGTATTTTGCAATGAGGGAATAATATGAACAGGGATTTGCAATGACGCTGTTGTAAAGGTTAACTCCCGTTGTTCTCGGATATGATTAGATTCAATCGACCTTGAGACTACTTTTTCTTTAGCATTGCAAGCCACATGCCGCAGGTAACTCATGGGCAATAACGTCTGAGAATACTTAGTTAGAAATCCCGAACAACTGATTTTGGTTCCTAGCGGTATTGAACCATTACGATATTCCGTTATAATTTCGTCAATATCATAGAAGGTGCGCCTTGTGATATTGTTTCCCCACTCACAAAATTCCTCGGACTTTTTCATGATCTTTCGAATATTATTCAATATAGTTAGAACTGATATCATTTCCCTAATATCAGTGTTTACTAAATCCAACATTTTTCCACCTACCATTTTTTATTCCAACACCAAAATCACACAGAATTATTAATATGGTTAGATTTGCTTTTAAGCTATTCTCCGACTTATAAAGTCTTTCCTGCAATTGCTGCAACTTGAAAATTTTTCAAAATTTTGCTGTCCTGTACTTCCACAAACATTTCGAAAACGTTCTGAAGCGAAAAACCGCCATCGCTGGCGGCTTTTTGTTCTGTCCGCTTATTTATTCCTCTTCGTCGTCCGCGCGCTCGATGGTCTCGCCTTCGATCGTGCCGTCCCAGGCGACCTCCGCCAGCGGCTCGTCGCCGCCACCGGGCGGCATTTTTATTTACTAAAATATCGTCTTCCTAATGTTTAGTCTATATTCCCCACAAGCAACTGAAGTGTTATAATTCTATCCAGATACTTTGTCACTAAATTCATTTTGGTGACGAAATATCTAATCGTAGGCAAAGAAGGTGAAAACTCTGACTAATCGCCTGAAATCCAAGGAATTACGGCTCGCCTTTGCCGCCACCGCAAAAATNNCGCTCAAACAATTCTATCAACAGTTTGATCCTGGTTTGAAGGAAACGACCTTCCGCTGGATGCTGTATGAACTGAAACAGCAAAACCTGCTCCTGGCGATCGACCGAGGAGTTTTCACGCTGTTTGAGGGGCCCGTTCTCCCCGAATATTCCCCGCTGCTTTCCAAAAATCTGCAAACGTTGTCCAAAAAAATTAAAGCCCAGTTCCCCTACGTCGGCTATTGCCTCTGGGAAACCAGTTGTCTGAATGAGTTTCTGCTGCACCAGACGGGGAAAACGCTTATCATCATTGAAGTTGAGGCCGATGCGGCAGAAGCTGTTTTTTACCATTTGAAAGAAAACCGCCGGAACGTTTACCTTACCCCGACGCCACAGGAATTTGAACGCTATGTGTATTCGTCTCCCGACAGTATCGTTATCAAGAAGCTTGTATCCCAGTCGCCTCTGCTTCATCAACAAGGCATCCCTACCCCAAAACTGGAAAAACTCATAGTCGATCTTTTTACCGATACAGAATTTTATTATCCTTACCAGGGGAAAGAACGAACTATGCTATTTCAAAATGTCTTTGAACGCTACCGACTGTCGTTGAAAACCCTGTATCGATATGCAGAGCGCCGAAAGTGTCGGCAACCGCTCGAGGACTACCTTCAAACGCAAATATTTCCTGCTTTCGTCAGCGAGGAGAACGCGCCATGATACTTGAAGAATCATATTCGCCGGAATGGATTCGCACTATCCAGCGCAAGAGCGGGAAGGACCCGGGCTTGATCGAAAAAGTCATTCTGGCGTTGACGTTACTGGAACAGTTGCAATTGAGCGGCCTCAATTTTATTTTTAAAGGCGGCACTGCGTTAATTTTATTGTTAGGGAAGCCGGAGCGACTTTCGATCGATATTGATATTCTGGTACACCCGGATCAAAGGGATTCCTTGCCTAAAGCCGTTGAATCTGTTCTGGCCCGCGGCATTTTCATATCAGTCGAAGAAAAAGTGAGATTCACCAGCAAAACGATCCCAAAAACACACTACAAGTTGCAGTATCGATCGGTTGTTTCCGGCAAAAGCGAACCGTTACTGCTGGATGTTCTCTTTGATGAAAACCCATATACCTGTATTGAAGCGCTGCCGATCTGCTCCAGCTTCGTAAAATGTGACGGAGAGAACATCTACGTAAATGTTCCCAGCGTCAATTGCATTCTAGGTGACAAACTCACAGCCTTTGCGCCTAACACTACCGGGGTTCCTTATGGTATCGATAAAGAGCTTGAAATCATCAAGCAGCTGTTCGATGTGGCCCTGCTGTTCGATCATGCAGATGATTTTAGCACTGTCCATACCACGTACGATAAGATCGTCATGCAAGAACTGGATTATCGGGCAAAAAATTGTTCGATTGAAGAAGTAGTGCTGGATACTTTTGAAGCTGCATTCACCCTATCTATGCGCGGACAAATAAATCCGGCGCAGTATATGCAGTTGGAGACAGGTGTCAAGAAAATCAAGCCCTATATTTTTTCGCAGACCTTTCACCTTGAAAGCGCCATACGTTGCGCATCCAAAGCGGCCTATCTGTCGATGTTGCGATTGCGGAATAATCTAATGGCAGAAAAATTTGCCGGGTCCGGAACGATTGCATCCCTAATCATTGCGCACACCGACTATACAAAACTGAATCGACTGAAAAAAACGGATCCTGAGGCGTTTTACTATTGGTATAAAGCCATTGAACTGCGGGTAGATAAATAAAACTACAGCCGTCATTATTGGCGACTGTAGCCATATCCAGGTTGATTTTCGTTCCCTTTTATTCCTCTTCGTCGTCCTGCAGCTCTATCGTTTCCCCTTCGAGCGTGCCGTCCCAGGCGACCTCCGCCAGCGGTTCGTCGCCGTCCTGCCCAGTGTCGGCTTCCTCATCATCGCCGCCATCTTCGCCGCTGTCCGGCTCCATCGCCAGGATTGCCGCGACCCGGTGGATGATGTCATGCGCCTCCTCGACTCGTTTCGCGGCGATGGGGGAGTCCTGTTCCTCGTCCTCGGCCACGTCCTCGACCGCGCCGATCACTTCGCCGATCTGGCCGAGCCGTCGCTGCGTCAGTTCGTCCTTCGCCGCGATCGGCTGGTAGGCCGCCAGCAGCACCCGGATGATTTTCGTGATATCCGTCAAAAGCATGTTCATTCCTTCTTTCACAGTTTGTTTCGAACAAAAAAATGGCGCCGGGATATGCGATCAGCGAAGGTTAAGTGAAACGTCGCAGCGTTCGCTATATCCCGGCGCCGTACCGGTCCGGCCGATCAGCGC
>DCTI01000042.1:7317-7625 GCA_002329525.1 Negativicutes bacterium UBA1444 | reverse complement strand
CAGTTTCTGCTTCATGCCGCCGGACAGGTTCTCCGCCAGACGATCGGCGAACAGCAGCAGATTCGTGAAGGCCAGGATCTCCCGGGCCCGGCTGTCGATTTTCGCCGGACTGGTGCCGTACATCGAACCGATCATCCGAATGTTCTCCATCACGGTCAAGTCCCGGTACAGGCTGAATTTCTGCGGTATGTAACCGATCTGGGCCTTCACGGACTCGATGCTGGGATTGCCCATGACTTCGACCGAACCGCCGGTCGGGTCCATGATCCCCAGTAGCATCCGCATCAGCGTGGTTTTGCCGGCGCCGT
>DCTI01000042.1:420-7312 GCA_002329525.1 Negativicutes bacterium UBA1444 | reverse complement strand
GGAGGTCCACCCCATCGACTGCCGTAACCGCGCCGAATTGTTTGGTCAGTTCCCGCGTCCGGATCATTCGATGACCACATCCGCCGGCAGTCCCGGCTTCATGATTTCCGAAGGGTTATCCAGCCTGATCTTCACCGCGAATACCATATTGGCCCGCTCGCGCTGGGTGATGCTCTGCCGTGGCGTGTATTCGGCGTTTTGGCTGATCTCTTTGATTTCACCCCGAAAACTTTTGTCCGGATAGGCGTCGATTTTTACCCGGGCAGCCTGCCCCAGCCGGATTTTTCCCAACTGTTCGGTCGAAACGTAGATTTTCACCCAGCAGTCGTCCAGGTCGCCGACCGTGGCGATGGCCGCGCCGGCGTTGACATACTCGCCCCGTTCGTAATTTTTGGACAGCACGCGTCCGGCCAGCGGGCTGCTCACTTCCAGATCCGCCACCTGGGTCCGGCTGGCCGCCAGCACCGCCTCGGACCGCTCGACTTCCAGGCGCTGCGCCGCAATCGTTTCCGGCCGCGAACCAGCCAGAAGCAAACTATACCGGGATTCGGCCGCCGTCAGGGCATTGGCCGCCACTTCGTGCGCCGACCGGCTGGTGTCCAGTTGTTGGGTGGAGATCGCTCCCTCCCGGAACAATGTGGAATAGCGGTTAAAGTCGGTNNGCCTTGACGGCCTGGGATTTGGCCGCCGCCAGATTGGCCGCCGCTTCCTGCAGTTCCTGTGAACGCGCCCCCTCTTCCAAATCCCGGAGCTGCGCCTTGGCTTTTGCCAGGGCCGCTTCGTCGCGCCACAATTGCGCCTTGAGATCCGGTCGGTCGATGACGGCGACAACTTGGCCTTTGGGCACGGCGTCGCCTTCCCGGACTTTCAGTTCAACCAGATACCCGCCGACCTTGGGCGTGATATCGGTTTTAGTCACCTCGATCGTACCAGTTGCCGTTATGCCTTTTTCCGACCGGCCGAACAATTTATAGCCGGCCGAGCCGGCGGCCAGTACTGCCGCGACGGCAACCACCGCGATTTTCAGGATCGTTTTACGATTTTTTCCGGTTGTCTCCATGCGTCAGTCCCTCCCCATTCCCTTGAGATAAATCTTCAACGCCGCTTCGACAAACTCGGCATCGCCGACGGAAAAGATCGGCACGATGGCCCGGGTGGCCTCCCGGAGAATAAAATAAAAATTGAGCATGCCGGCCAGGGCCAGCGTCGCAAAAATCGGCGGAATGTCCTGCCGGAACTCGCCAGCCTCCACTCCTTGCTGAACAATGCCGCTCACGATGCGGGCAATTCGGGAAGTGTAATTGCGCACGACTTTTTCCATGCAAGCCGTCGGACTCGTCAATTCCCCCTGGATCAACCGGGCCATGAGCGGTTGTTCGGCCGTATGGTTAAGCCGGATCACCTCGGCATATTGGCGGATTTTTTCCTCCACCGGCGCCTTGAGGTCCGCAATGGCTTCAAATTTACCCAGCAACCTTTCGTATTGGGTCGTGAGGACCGCTTCGTACAGTCCTTCCTTGCCGCCATAGTAATAGGAAATCATCGCACTGTTGACCCCGGCGGCCTCGCCCAACTGACGGATGGAGACGCCGGCGAAGCCTTTTTCGGCAAACAGCCGGGTTGCCGCCGCCAGTAGCTTCTCCTTCGCATCCTGGATTATTTTTTCATTCGCCATCGCCGGAGTCCTCCCACAAAATTCGTGCTAGTATTCTGCCAGCCGAGCAGAATAGCGGGGTATAATTTAATCAATCGATTGATTAAATTATACCCCGCTATCTTTTTCTGTCAAGTAGTGTGGTAATTCTGCCCGGCTTTTTTTTTACGGTCCGATGAACTCCTGCACGAGAAAGACCCCGCCGCGCGAGTCCGGCCGAACGCCGATGCCGATTTCCGTATACTTGGGCTGAAGAATGTTTTCCCGGTGCAGCGGACTGTCCATCAACATTTTGTGCGCGGTTTCCACATCCGGACTCAGGGCGATGTTTTCGCCGGCATTGGGATAATCGATGCCGATCGCCGCCATCCGGTCGAAGGGGTCCTTGCCGTCCGGATCGACATGGGCGAAAAATTTGCGTTTGTTCATATCCAGCGCATAATCGGCCGCCAGTTTCGACAACAGCAGGTTCACCTTGAGCGGCTCCAGGCCCTCCGCCTTCCGGGCGGCGTTCAGCAGCAGAACCGCCTTCTGTTCCAGTTCATTCAACGTGTAAACTGCCGGCGCCGGCGGCGGGGCTACGCTGCGCGGTGGCGCCGCTTCCGACATCGCGGGCAGCAAGCCGCCAGTCAGCCAAACAAAGGCCGCCGCGACCAACACCGAAACCAAACAGAATATTTTCCGGTTCATCTTACGTTTCATCCGACACCCCTTCTTTCCGGTTTCGCGCATAGCTGCGGCTCAATGCGGCAAATTCCTCCAGCGACAGGGTTTCGCCCCGCCGCTCGCCCTTGATGCCGGTCTCCTGCAGCATGGCGGCCACTTCTTCCCTGGCGAATCCACCACCCTGCAGCGAGTTCGCCAGCGTTTTCCTGCGTTGTCCGAATGCCGCCCGCACCACCCGGAAAAACAGTTTCTCCGAGGGAACGGCCACGGGCGGTTGCGTTCGTTTCGTACACAGAATCACCGCCGAATCCACAGCCGGCGGCGGCAGGAAAGCGGCCGCCGGAACCTCGAACAGCTTGACTGCTTCCGTGTGATACTGCACGGCCATCGACAAGGCTCCATAGTCTTTGCCGCCCGGGTTTGCCACCATCCGGTCAGCCACTTCCTTTTGGACCATGAACACCATTTTCGCCGCCGGAACCTGTCCCTCCAAAATTTTCATCACAATTGGCGTGGTGATATAATACGGCAAATTGCCGGCGATATGAAAAGGGGCTGTTCCCATCACTTCCGCCATATCCNNGCCAGGGTCAGGACATCGCCCGGTACGATGCGGATATTATCATACGCCTTAAGCGTCGTTCCCATGATTTCGATGCAGCGCCGGTCCAGTTCCACCGCCGTAACCCGGGCCCCGGTCATCGCCAGGAACTGCGTCAGCGTGCCGATGCCCGGGCCGATTTCCAGCACCGGCATTCCCGGCTGAAGTTCGAGGGAGTCCGCGATGCGCCGCACCACGCTTTCATCTACCAGGAAATGCTGGCCCAGTTTTTTTTGCGTCCGGATGCCGAAACGGTTCAGAATATGGCGGGTCACTTCCCGCTGGGCAATAATCGGTTCAGTCATGAATAGCCTCCCATTTTCCCAGTGCGGCGCCGAATTCCGCGCGGCTCACGCCATAGGTATTCAGCCGATGCAGGAAGGTTTTGCCGTTGGCCCAGCCCAGACCGAGCTCCGTTCCCACAAACGCCCGTTTGGCAGCAGCAGCCGAATCGCCGGTCAAGCCCGCTTCCACCATGTCCGCCACCGTGAATTCCGTTCCCACGAAAATTTCGGCCTGACGAACTTTGGCCAAAGCTGCCCGGATCTGTTCCGCAGCCGCTTTTTCCACGCCAACCCGACCATCTTCGCCAATGGCTTCCGTCCGGGGAATAAAGGCATGTCCCGCCTCCGGAAACCGTTTGCGTAAAAAAGTGCGAATTCGCTCGCCGGCGCTGTCGGGATCGGTCATAATGATGATCCCCCGCCGCCGATAAGCCGCTTCGATCTGACCCAGCAACTCCGGCGACAAAGAGAACCCGCCGGTGATCAGGCAGTCCGCCTCCACGGCCCGGCGGATCGCCGCCACGTCACTTTTCCCCTCGACCACGATTACCTCGCCAATCACTCTGTCACCATTCTTCCTGTTGAAACTGTATGGATAGTTTTTTCATTTTATCCCCCTTCCGGGGTGATTTACATTACATCTTACCATGCGGCAGCCTTCCCTGAAAAGGCGGAATCATTTCCAGTCGCCGGCGGGAAAAAGAACGACCCCGGATGCCTGACATGTCCGCTGCCAGAATTCCGGGGTCCTCATATCCATCGCGGGTTGTTATTCCGCTAAAATGTAGACTTCCACGGTCCGGCGTCCGAACCGGATCGCGTCATTATACTCCTCGAAGCAGAGATCGATGCGGGCGCCCTTGATGGCGCCGCCGGTATCAGCCGCCAACGCCGGCCCGTAGCCCATCACATACACCCGGGTTCCCAGTGGGATCACCCGCGGATCGACGGACACTATGCCGCGTCGCGCCGGGATGCCGGAAGCGGTCAACCCGCTTTGACCGTCATCGAACGGAGTATAGGCAGTGGCCTCCATGACCAGCATTTTTTTGAACCGGATCGTGCCCCGGCTCGGGTCATTCGCTTCCCGCGTCCCGACCCGGAGTACTTCCGGAGTAGGTTCCGCAATGATTTTTTCACTCAGAATGTCGAAGCCGGCCTCCCGGCCATCTTCAAACATTTGCCGTACCGTCGCCAGTTTCTTGCCGGGAACGCCATGTTCAACCACGGCTTCCATGCCTTTTTCCATCATGGGATCAGGCTGACGGATGATCGGGAAAGGAATGGGCAATTCCTTTTCCATTACTTTGTCTGACAGAGTCAATATTCGGATTTCCATGTTCGCCGTCGGTCGGGTAGCAGCATCGGGAACGGTCTTAAACGACCGTGCAGGATATCCCCGGCTCTCCGCAATCTCGCCCACCGTCGGTTTTCCTGTCCAGACCACATCAATTTTGGCGCCATTGGACACGGTAACCGGAATAGCTCTATACACCTCAATAATACTGGTTCCTCCCGGTTCATTGGCCGCGACCCTGAACTCGTCCCGGGGCCCCAGATAAACCCCGGCGTTTGATAATACTTCCTTGGGATCCAACGCACTGGCGTTGACATTCATTGTTTTGCCATCCACCCGGATGACGACTCGGGAATTCGCCCATACGAAGCCGCTCACCAACACCGCCGTTATCAGCAATAGGATGGTTGCGGCCGCCTTAACTCTGCCGTTTAAGTAGTTCCTCCTGTTGTGTTGACTCTGATTCACAGGACTTCCTCCTTTCCGGACAAAGTGGATTATAGCACAGGATTTTTCTGCCTGTCAAATTCCGGTGGATTAATTCATGGAATATTGAATAATCTTCGCACATTGGCCGTAGTCGCCGCTGCCAGATCCTCCAGGGAAATATTCCGCAAATTGGCGATCTCCGTCGCGACCAGCCGCACATACGCCGGCTCGTTGCGCTTGCCGCGATAAGGGTGGGGCGTGAGATACGGAGAGTCGGTTTCCACCAGCAACCGGTCGAGCGGAACCGCCTTCGCCACTTCCCGGGTTTTCACCGATTTGGGGAAGGTGACCGGACCGGCCACGGAGATGTAGAAGCCCATTTTCAGATACTCCCGGGCCGTTTCCACGCTGCCGGAGAAACAGTGGAAGACGCCGTTCAACCCNNTGTCCAGCATGTCGGCATGAGCTTCCCGTTCGTGGATGATGAACGGCTTGCCGGTTTTACGGGCCAGGTCCAGCTGCCGCAGGAACACTTCCTGTTGAATTGGCCGGGGCGAAAGGTCATAATGGTAATCCAGGCCGATTTCGCCGATGGCCACAACTTTGGGATGCCGGGTCCAGCGGTCCAGTTGGAGGTAGTCGGTTTCCCGAATGTCCTTGGCATCGTGGGGATGCATGCCGACGGCGGCGTAAACTCCCGGATACTGTTCGGCCAGCGCCACGGAGCGGGCGGAAGAGGCCATGTCAGCGCCAATGTTGACGATCAGCGAAACGCCGGCTGCCGACGCCCGGGCAACCACTTCTTCACGGTCCGCGTCAAACCGCTCGTCGTCAATGTGCGCATGCGAATCGGCCAGCATCTTACTTCACTTTGCAACCGGCCGGCAGGTTGGGCGCAGTAATCAGAGAAAGAGCCGATTTATCGGCGTTCGAGGCCGCCAACAGCATCCCGTGGGACTCGATCCCGCGGATTTTGGCCGGTTTCAGGTTGGCGATCAGGATGACGGTCCGGCCGACCATATCTTCCGGCGTGTAAAACTGGGCAATCCCCGACACGATCGTGCGTTGCTCCGTGCCCAAATCCACCGTCAGTTTCAGCAGTTTCTCGGTTTTCTCGACTTTTTCCGCCGCCGTCACGATGGCGGTGCGCAGGTCCAGTTTGGCAAAATCATCGATGGAAATTTCACCGGTTCCTTCGGGAGCAACGGCCGGGATCGTTTTTTGTTCCGGCACCGCCGGTGCGGCCGTGGCCGGTTTGGCTGCCGCAGGTTCGACTTTTTCCATGGCTGCTTCATCCTCCGTTTTTTCTTCAATCCGCGGGAAAATCGGCTCCGGTTTGCCGGTCCGATGGCCGGGCTGAATGGCGCCGACCGTGCCGAATCCGTCCAGAGCGGTCAGATCCTCCGCCGTCACCGCCAGCGGCAGTCCCAACTGTCCGCGAATTCGCCCGGAAGTTGTCGGGATGAACGGTTCGACCAGTACGGAAACCATCGACAGCACTTCCAGCAGATTCAGCAGCACCCGGTCCAGACGGGCTGACTGCGCCGGGTCTTTCGCCAGTTTCCACGGTTCGGTTTCGTCGATATATTTGTTGGCCCGGCCGATCAGCTGCCAGATTTCCTTGATCGCGCCGTTGATGTCCATGTTTTCCATCATGGTCCGGTAACGGAAGGGTGTGGCTTTCGCCAGGGTCAGCAGCGGCTCGTCGGCAGTCGTCGGCGCTTCGGCCTGGCCCATGACGCCGCCGTTGTAGCGTTGCATCATGTTCAGCGTACGGTGCAACAAATTGCCCAGATCATTCGCCAAATCGGAATTGATCCGTTTGATCAGGGCATCCCGCGAAAAATTGCCGTCCTGGCCGAGATTGATTTCCCGCAGCAGGAAATAGCGGATCGCATCCGCGCCGAACTCATTGATCAACAGGACCGGATCGATGACGTTGCCTTTGGATTTGGACATCT
>DCTI01000042.1:0-410 GCA_002329525.1 Negativicutes bacterium UBA1444 | reverse complement strand
AGCGGACGATCTCCTTGCCGACCAGATGGACGTCCGCCGGCCAGAATTTGGCGAATTTTTCGGGATCGTGCAGATAACCGGCCGCCGTGATGTAGTTGGTCAGTGCGTCGAACCAGACGTAAACGACGTGTTTGCGGTCGAACGGAACGGGAATCCCCCAGTCGAACGTAGTCCGGGACACGCAGAGATCTTCAAGGCCCTGTTTGATGAAATTGATCATCTCGTTCCGGCGGGAAACCGGTTGGATGAACTCCGGATGGTCCTCGATGTGTTTCAGCAGACGGTCCTGATATTTGGACATCCGGAAGAAGTAGCTCTCTTCCTGTACCATTTCCACCGGCCGGCCGCAGTCGGGACATTTGCCGTCCGTCAACTGGCGTTCCAGCCAGAATGTTTCGCAGGGAGTGCAG
>DCTI01000256.1 GCA_002329525.1 Negativicutes bacterium UBA1444 | reverse complement strand
GACAGGGAACGCCGGCGTGGAGTCGCTACGAAACGCTTTCGAGCAACACTTCGGCGATATCCTTGGTTTTCACGGTTTCGTCGACATTCTTCGTCTTGGTTCCATCGTCGAACATGGTCAGGCAGTACGGGCAGGCCGTGAGCACCAGTTCCGCGCCGGTCGCCAGCGCCTGCTCGGTTCGCTCGACATTGATTCGCTTGCCGATGGTTTCCTCCAGCCACATCCGGCCACCGCCGGCGCCGCAGCAGAAGCCCTTGTCGTGGTTGCGCTCCATTTCCTTGGCGGCCAGGCCGGGAATCGCGGCGATCACCGCGCGCGGCTGGTCGTAGATGTCGTTGTAGCGGCCCAGATAGCAGGAATCGTGGTAAGTGCAGGCCATCTTCATTTCCTTCTGCGGTTTCAGCTTGCCTTCGCGGACCAGTTGGGCCAGCAGGACGGCATGGTGGATCACTTCGAAGTTGCCGCCGAACTGCGGATATTCGTTCTTGATCGTATTCAGGCAGTGGGGGCAGGAGGTGATGATCTTCTTCACGCCCAGCTCGTTCCATTGCTCGATGTTGCCGGTGGCCAGCATCTGGTACAGGTATTCGTTGCCCAGCCGCCGGGCGGAATCGCCGCAGCAGGTCTGGTCTTTGCCGAGCACGGCGAACGAGACGCCCGCTTTCTGGAGCAGCTTGATCACGGCCGTCGACACTTTGCGGTTCCGCTCGTCGAAGGTTCCCGCGCAGCCGACGAAGTACAGGTACTCGACTTCATTGTTTTCCGCCAGGGTTTGGACGCCCAGTTCCTTCTTCATCCAGTCGGCCTCGCTGCGGCCGATGCCCCAGGGATTGCCGTGGCGTTCCATTCCCGTGAACACGCCCTTCAACTCATGCGGGAAGTTGCTTTCCATCATTTGCAGATTCCGGCGCATATCGACGATCTTGCCGACATGCTCCACGAACACCGGACACTGCGCTTCGCAGGAGCCGCAGGTCGTGCAGGCCCAGACCGTTTCCTCCTCGATGACGTCCGGCACCAGCATCTTGGCGTCCTCTTCCTTGATTTCGCCCTTGGCGAGGGCCGGGGCCTGCGCGTACAGATGGTTGTTGAGATCCTGGGTCAGCTTCTTCGGCGACAGCGGCTTGCCGGTCAGATGAGCCGGACAGTTGACTTCGCAGCGGCCGCAGCGGATGCAGGCATCGCCGTCCAGCAACTGTTTCCAGGTGAACTGCTGAATCTGGGCCACGCCGAACTGCTCAATGGATTCGTCCTCCATGTCCAGCGGCGTCATCGCCGCGCAGGCCTTGTCCTTGGCCAGCACCTGGTTCAGCGGCCCGGTGAGGATGTGGAAGAACTTCGAATAGGGGATATAGGCGATGAAGCCGAAGCTGAGCAGCAGGTGCACCCACCAGGTCACGACGTGGGCCGTGGCCAGGGCGGGCTTGCCCATGCCGGCAAACAGCAGCGAAACCAGCCAACCGACCGGATTCCACATGAACCAGGGGTCGCCGACCAAGGCGATGCGGAGACCTTCCAGCAGGAATCCGGTGACGAAGATCGCCTTCAGCAGCATCAGCGCATTCAAATCCGTCGGCTGATTGTCCAGGCCGTCCGTCTTCGTCAGGTACCGGCGCCAGAACGCGATGCCGATGCCCAGCAGGGCGAACACGCCGAAAATGTCCAGAGCCAGAGAAAGAATCAGATAATACCAGCCATAAAACAGGGGAATGTTCAGGTCTTCCGTTACGGCAACCGACAAGGTGCCGATCGCGCAAACCACGAAGGCGGAAAACAGCAACAGGTGCATCATTCCGGGAACGGTTTCCCGCAAGATCCGCAGATGCAGCAGCGTGTTGTCCACGAAGCGCGCGATTCCCTGCGACCATGATTCCGGCCGTTTTTCCGGTGCGCCGAGTTTCCAGATCCGGTAGCGGTCATACACGCCTTTGCCGAAAATGGCGAACGTCACCAGCATGAGGGCCCACATGATCAGATAGCTCTCGTGATACATGCCGAGAGGTCTCGATGGGGTCATAGGAGTCACAACCTTTCCTTTGAAAATTGAATATCCAGATGGAGGTTCGACGCCTGCACAAATTTTTCCTGCCAGACAGGCCGGGAATAATAAACGCAAAAATCGCTGTTGGTCTTGCATTCTGGCGCCGGCGGCGTATCATAAAATAGAAATAGCGATAAACAAGGAGGAACTCCATTGGCAATGATACGGTTTGACCACGTCACGCTCGAACTCAAAGGGCGTCGGATATTGGACGACATTTCCTTTGAAACCGCCGGCGGCGATATCGTCGGCATCGCCGGCCCCTCCGGCGCCGGCAAGTCCTCCCTGTTGCGGCTGATGAACGGACTGCGCAGCCCTTCCGCCGGAACGATTTCCTACCAGGACCACCCCCTCGACCAGTACGAACCGGCCCGGCTCCGCCGTGAAGTCGGCTATGTGCTGCAGAAGCCCTATCTGTTCGCCGGCACCGTCCGGGACAATCTCGAGTATGCGTACCAGGTGTGGCGTCAGAAGCCGGACGCGCCGGAAATCGAGGCGTATCTGGCGCGGGTGAACCTGCCGGTCGCCATCCTGGACAAAAGCAAGAACGAAATGTCCGGCGGCGAGCAGCAACGAGTCGCGCTGGTACGGTCGCTTTTGGCCAAGCCCCAGGTCCTCCTGCTCGACGAAGTGACCGCCTCGTTGGACGAGGCCAACACCTTGCTGCTGGAGGAACTCATCCGGACCGAGTGGAGCGCCCGCTCCCTCACCGTCCTGTTCATCTCGCACCAGCCGGCGCAACTGCGTCGGCTTGCCCGGACCGTCCTGGTTCTGGAAGCCGGCCGTCTCGGCTATTTCGGCCCGGTCGACGATTTTTCGCAGCAACCGGGAGGGATGACCCATGAGTAATGTGACGTTGGCCCTGACCTTCAGCCTGGTGCTGATCGCCCTGTTCATTTCCTACCGGCAAAACCTCGGCCTGGAAAAAGACATGATCATCGGCAGTGTCCGGGCGGTGGTCCAGCTGACGCTGGTGGGCTTCGTGCTGAAGTTTGTCTTCAACCTGGACAACACCCCGCTGACCGGAGTCATCCTGCTGCTGATGGTTTACAACGCCGCGGCCGTCGCCGCCAAACGGGGCGCCGGCATCGCCTGCGCCCGGCGAATCTCCTTCGGCGCCATCCTGGCCAGTCTGATCATCACCCTGGGGTGCCTGCTCGCGTTCCAGGCCATCTCGTTCCGCCCCAGCGAAGTCATCCCGATCAGCGGCATGGTGGTCGGCAACTCCATGGTGGCGCTCGGCCTGTTGTACCGGAACCTCAAGAGCAGCTTCAAGGACCGGCGGGAGGAAGTCGAAGTCAAGCTCTGCCTGGGCGCCGGCCCACGGGAGGCGGCGCGCGCCCTGATCCGCGAAAGCATTCGCACCGCCATGATTCCCACCATCGATTCCATGAAGACGCTGGGCATCGTCCAGCTGCCCGGTATGATGACCGGTCTGATCCTGGCCGGCACGCCGCCGGAGCTGGCGATCAAATATCAGATCATGGTCATGTTCATGCTGACCGGTGCCGTGACCATCGCCGGCCTGATCGCCAGTTTCTGGGCCTACCGGGGCTTTTTCAACCGACAGGCGCAGTTGCTGGATGATTGATTTCAAAGATATGGACGCCGGCTGCAATCCATGGTATAGTTAGTTTTTAACACCCACTATTGTTTCGATGAAAGATGAGGTTTTCGCGCAATGATCAGTACCCAGAACCTGACCCTGCAGTTCGGCAAACGCATCCTGTTCAAGGATGTGAACATCAAGTTCACGCCCGGCAACTGTTACGGTCTGATCGGCGCCAACGGCGCCGGCAAATCGACCTTTTTGAAAGTCCTGTCCGGCGAGGTAGAACCGACCACGGGCGAAGTGGTCATCACCCCCGGCGAGCGCCTGGCGGTCCTGAAGCAGAACCATTATGAATTTGACGAGTTCGGCGTGCTGGAAACCGTCATCATGGGCCACGCCCGACTCCACGCCATCATGCAGGAAAAGGAAGCGCTCTGCGCCAAGGCCGATTTCTCCGACGAAGACGGCATGAAGCTGGCCGACCTCGAATGCGAGTTCGCCGAGCTGAACGGCTGGGACGCCGAAACCGAGGCCGCGCGCCTGTTGTCCGGCCTGGGCGTCGCCACCGAGCTGCACGAGCAAAAAATGAAGGACATGACCGCGCTGGACAAGGTCAAAACGCTGCTGGCCCGCGCCCTGTTCGGCAACCCCGACATCCTGCTGCTGGACGAGCCCACCAACCA
>DCTI01000046.1 GCA_002329525.1 Negativicutes bacterium UBA1444 | reverse complement strand
CGGCGCGGATCGGCGACGATCAGTCCGGCACCTTTCCGGCGCGCCTGGCGCATTTTGGCGGCAATTACGGGATGGGCTTCCGAAGGATTGGCACCGATAACAAAGAGCATGGAACTGTCGGCAATTTCGCTGATGGAATTCGTCATGGCGCCGGAACCAAAAGCTGTGACCAGACCGGCCACTGTGGGGCTGTGTCAGGTCCGGGCGCAATGATCGACACTGTTGGTGCCAATCACCGCGCGCATGAATTTTTGCAGCAGATAATTTTCCTCGTTCGTGCAGCGGGCGGAACTTAAAGCCGCAATGGAATCCGGCCCGTGCTCGCGCTTGATCCCTGCCAGACGTGCGGCGGTGAAGTTCAACGCTTCGTCCCAGGCAACAGGTTCCAGTCGGCCGTTTTTGCGCAGCAGCGGCGTGGTAAGCCGCTGCGGGCTGTGAACATAATCCGTGCCGAAACGGCCTTTGACGCAAAGCAGGCGGCCGTTGACCGGGCTGTCGGGATTGGAAGTCACGCCGATGATTTTGCCGTCTTTCACATTCAGGTCGAAATTGCAGCCGACGCCACAGAAAGGACAGGTGGTTCGGACTTTTTTGTCGGGGCGCCCCTCCTGCCCCAAAACTTTTTCCGTTAAAGCGCCGACGGGGCAGGCGGAAACGCAGGCGCCGCAAAATACACAATCCGACTCGTGCGTCGGTGTATCGAAGGCTGGCCCCAGCTTCGTCTCGAACCCGCGGTTCATGAAGCCGAGCACGTTGCAGACCTGCAATTCCTGGCAGACTCTGACGCAACGGCCGCAAAGGATGCATTTTTCGTTGTCGCGGACAATAAAGGCATTGCCGTCATCCCTGGCATAATGGCGCTGCTGGCCGGCAAAATGCGGTCGGCTTGCCCCCAGTTCCGCCGCTAGTGTCTGGAGTTCACAGTCAAGATTGCGAACGCAGGCCAGGCAATCCGTCGGGTGGTTGGCCAACAGCAGTTCAAGAACGGTTCGTCGCGCCTCCAGTACTTCCGAGGNNGGTGTGGGTGTGTACGACCATTCCCGCCGCGACCGGTTGCACGCATGCCGCCGTCAATGTTCGCATGCCGTCGATTTTGACGACACAGAGACGACACGCTCCTTCCGGGGTGAGATCGGCGAGATGGCAGAGCGTGGGGATACGGATGCCGGCCTGACGAGCCGCTTCCAGTACACTCGTTCCCGATTCTGCCTGTATGGAGATTCCGTCGATCGTCAGTTCAATCAAGTCCACAGGGCACCTCCTCCCGGTTCCTATCTGCAAATTTCGGCATGGGTCAGCTAAGTTCCTGTCAGAAAATGATTTTTTCAGTTTTTTCAGGCAGGAATATTTGATATTGGATGTCGAAATAAATACAACCAAATCATATCCGCCCCGAATGAAAAATGGGGGAGAGGAGGCGCCATGAGCCGAATGGTCAGCAAAACACAGGAGCTGTCGGAAAAGATGGATGAGATCGTCAAAAAAATGAATCAGGGCGAATTGAGCGCCGAGGATGTGGTGCGGCAGTTGTTTCCGATGGCGATGCAAAGCTTCGTCCAAGCCAGTCAGGAATGCGCGGAAATCAGCCAAAGCCTTGATGAGATTGAAGGGCACCTTTTGGAAGCCCGAACAATGACCAAGTATTTGTTTGAATTTCTGGGACACAATAAACTATTGGACGAGTTTCAGCAATTCATGGAGCAAAAGAACCGGATACGGATAAACTGATCGGGACTTTGGCCGGAAACCGGCAAAAGTATTCTACAAAAGATCAACAGCCGACGCGGCCGCGTCGGCTGTTTTATCATTCATCAGAAACGCTCAGTCTCGTCAGGGAGCGGGTTCGGCAACGTAGCTGACAATGCGCGGCCAGTAGCCTCCACCGTCGATGATTTTCCATTCCTGCCGCGTCCGCAGAGAGGTGAGCTTGCCCTCCCGGTCCAAAGCCTGCCAGAGAACGAGCACATTGACCCGGTAATCTCCTTTGGCGGGAATCTGCACATCGATCCGCTCAATGCGATGAATGTTGGACTGATATTTGGCGCCGATTCCCGCATACCATTTTTCAAAATCCAGGTGGGAATCGATCCGCGCTTCAGGTACCTTCATGTACAGGTCTTCATTGGCGAATAGCAACAAGAGGTTGTTGACTTCGGCATGGCGGTCGAACAGGGAAAAAACCTGATACACGAAGCTCTTGATTTCATTTTCACCATATTTGTTGTCCTGCAGGAGCTTGACCGCCTGCAGATAATCCGGCGTCGGTGCTCCCGCCGATGTGGCGGCGACGGAAGGAGCAGTCGGAGACACGATGGGATTGGCGGCGGTCTCGCCGGGCGCGGCCAGTGCGAACAAAAGCAAACCGGCAATCAGGGCAACTGTCGAAAACATTTTCATATTGAACCTTCTTTCTTGCGGCTACATTTTCTATGGAATAAAATTCGGCTCCGAAAGCGAGAATCCTTCACTGGGGCAAGAAAAAAGGATATCCCGGCCGCAACGGCCGGGATATCCTTTTAAGTGCATTCAATTACCGGGCTTTTTTGATCTGCTCGAGAACTTCTTTGTATTCGGCGCCGTATTTGTCAATGACGGGCTTGACGGCGGCTTGCCAAGGCTTAACATCCGGTACTTCCGTTACAGTGGAGCCGGCGGCCTTGACTTTGGCTTCCGATTCTTTTTCAAACTTGTCCCAAAGTTCGCGTTGGGTTTTTACGGAGTCCAGAGCGGCCTGTTTAATGATCTTCTGATNNTCCGGGGTCAATTTGTCCCAGATGGCCTTGCTCATGATCAGGACTTCCGGAACCCGTTGGTGGCCGTCACGCAGATAGTACTTCGCGACTTGAGAGTGATTGGCGGTCAGATAGCTGGGGAAGTTGTTTTCCGCGCCATCGATGACTCCGGTCTGAAGCGCGCTGAAAACCTGGCCGTAAGGCATGGGAGTGGCGCTGGCGCCGAGGGCGGAAATCATGTCCATGTTGATCTTGTTTTGCTGGACGCGAATTTTGAGGCCCTTCAGGTCCGCCAGGCTTTTAATCGGTTTCGTGGAGTAGAAGCTCCGGGCGCCCGGATCGTAGTAGCACAATCCGACAAAGCGGGCGGATTGTAAGCCATCCAACAGCTTCATGCCGTCGGCGCTTTCGAGGAATTTCCACATATGCGCGGAGGAATCAAAAATGTAAGGAAGCGAAAATACGCCGAGCGGCTTGTGGAATTCAGCCAGCGGAGCGGAACTCACACGGGTGAAGGCAACGGCGCCGAGCTGCAGTTGCTCGATGACGGCCTTTTCTTCGCCCAGTTGTGAAGAGGGATATACTTCGACTTTGATCCGGCCTTTGGTGCGTTCGGTGACGAGTTCGGCAAATTTCTTGTCGCCCATGGTGGTGGGATAATCTGGCGGATGGGTTTCACCCAGTTTCAGAACCATGGTCGATGCGGCAGGAGCGGCCGGGGCGGCAGCTTTTTTGTCCCCGCCGCAACCGGCGGCGATCAGGGAAAGGGAGAACAGGGCCACGACGAAGAGGGCGATGAGTTGGTGTCTACGCATGAATTGGACCTCCTTGCTTTTTTCTTGAACTCATAAATCCTCCGTAGAGGAAGATCCCCAATGAATCCCTACATGAACATTTTGGGCAGCCACATGGTGATGGCCGGAATGTAGGTGATGGCCATCAAAACGACGATCATGGCATAGAAGAAAGGCAACATGGCTTTGGTGCCAGCTTCGACGGAAACCTTGCCGATAGCGCAACCAACGAACAGAACGGTGCCGACCGGCGGCGTCAGCAACCCCATGCCGGAATTGAAGATCATGATGATGCCGAATTGAATCGGATCCATGCCCAGTTTGACGCATACCGGCAACAGAATCGGCGTCAAAATCAGGATCATCGGCGCCATATCCATCGGCCCGCCGAGAAGCAGCAACAGAATGTTGATCATCAGCAGAATGATCCAGGGTTGGTCGGAAACGGCCAGAAACCAGTCGGTGATAATGTCCGGCAGGTGCAGATAGGCCATGACCCAGCCGAAGGCCTGGGAAGCGGCAATTAGGAAAAACACCATCAGAACGGTTCGGAAGGTGCGGATCAAGACGCCGCGCATGTTTTTCAGCGGCGCTTCCCGATAAGCGAGAAAAGCGAGGATGAACGCGTAAACGGCGGCAATGGCCCCAGCTTCCGTGGCGGTAGCCCAGCCGGAAATAATCGCGCTGACGATGATCACGGCCGGGGTGAAGGAAAGTAAGCCATGGACCAAAATGCTGGGGATTTGGCTCTTGATAACGGGTTCGCCATAACCATACCCGCGTTTCAGACCGATCAGATAGCCGGTGATCATCAGTGAAGCCAACAGAATCAATCCAGGAATCATGCCGGCCAGAAACATGCTGCCCACGGATACTCCGCCGGCAACAATCGAGTACAGGACCATGTTGTGGCTGGGCGGGACGACCACGCCCTGAATGGCGGAAGAGATGGTCACACCCACCGAGTAGTCCGGGTCGTATCCTTTTTCGACCATCATCGGAATCATGACCGAACCGACGGCGGAGGCGTCAGCCACGGCCGAGCCGGACATGCCCCCGAAGATCATGCAGGCCACGCTGTTGGCCATGGCCAAGCCGCCCCGGATCCGACCGACGAAAACGTTGGTCATGGCGACGATGCGATGCGCCAGACCGCCTTCCTGCAAGATTTGTCCGGTCAGGATAAAGAAAGGAATCGCCAGCAGCGAATAATTGGTGATGCCCTGAATCATCTGCTGAGCCGCCACGATGATCGGCAGGTCGAGATACCACAGGGTGATGATGGTGGAGCCAACCAGTGTCAGTGCCACTGGAAAGCGAAGAATGAGCAATATGACGAAACTTGAAACCAAAATCCAGCTGGCTGTAGTTTGATCCGGCATTATTCCAGTCCTCCCCCGAGGTTGTTGTGACGTTTGGTGTCGATGCCCGCCAATTGCAACAGCGAATAGGCGCAGGTCATCACGCCGGTCAGCGGCATAACGATGTACAGCGCGCTGTTCGGCAACTTGGTGGCAGGAAGGGTGGATTCACTCATCAATGCCGTAAATTCCCAGCCGTAAATAATGAGATAAATGCCAAAGATACAGGTGAATACTTCAATGAGTTTATCCAGTCGCTTCAACCATTTTTCCGAGACGAAACTTTCCAGGACATCCATGGCCAGATGCAATCCTTCCCGGAAACCGATGGCGATTCCCATGAACGCAAACCAGGCCAACAACAGCAGGGTCACTTCCTCCGACCAGAAAAAGACGAAATTGAATAATTTGCGGGTGACCACCTGAATGGATACAACAATGACCATGGTCAGCATACTGATCAGACATACCCATTCGACGCAGGAATCAAAGAACAACAGGGCTTTTTTCCAAACTGCCAAACTCCATACTCCCTTCCCGTAGTATTCGTTGCCTTTCGCGAATTGATAACGAACCAAAACGAACCTAATAAGATATATTTACACGGACAGGCGTAAAATCCTGCTGTGTGCCAGACATTTTTAAATATTTTTATTTCGCAGGGATTTCCGTATTTATCGCGAATCCTCAATAATGTTAATAAATTCAGGGGAGGAATCGTTTTCAATGGATGTGGCATGGAAATCATTTGCAACGAGACTGATTGCCAATCAATTTGCTCCAGTGCCGGCCAACGGCGAAATTTATGAGCGATCGCTGCTGTTGACGCCAGAGAACGCCATTTTTCTGGCGCGGGCCAATACGGGAAAGCGTCTGATCATGCTTGAAAGAACGAAAAACAAACTGTTTGATGAGTTGAAAGCGGAAGAAATCGGAAATATTGGGGAAATATCGTTCAAATCGGCTGAACTTTCTCACGCTAATGCCGAGGTCATGCGGCGATACGTTTCCTTCATGAAGCCGGTCGCCTTCGGCCGCGGCAGCTTCAGCCTGGGACTGGGAGACCGCCTGGGATTGGCTTCGCCGGGACATTTGCGCTGCATCCGGGGGACTGGCCTGCGGCCGGTCTTGGCGCAACAGTCGATCCGGGAACTGAACTTGACGCAACGAACTTACGAAGATGTGCTGGACGCGGCTTCCTGGGCAGTGTTGCAGGAAGGATTTCAGGACGGGTTCGGCGCCGACGGCGATCATCTGAAGAAAGCAGAAGAAGTCAAGATGGCGCTGGACCTCGGGTTTTCCATGATCACGCTGGACTGCTCCGAAAAAATCGACAACACGGTGGATTCCCTGACTGCCCGGGAAGTATCGCAGCGTTATGCCGGACTGGACCAGTCGCTGCGCGACAGGATGGAAGGCGAATACCTGGGGAGAACATTTAAAGTGGGCGACATCGCGATCTGCTTCAGTGAAGAGGCATTGCAGAGAACCATGTTGACTTACGGGGAAACCCTGGCCTTCATTCAGGAAATTCATGCCCGGTATATCGCCGGGCAACCGAGGCCGGTCGACTTCGAACTTTCCATTGACGAGACCGCTACCCCGACGACAGTCGAGGCCCATTATTTTATGGCGGCGGAAATGGTCAAGGCCGGCATTGAGCTGACCAGCCTGGCTCCCCGATTCTGCGGTGAATTCCAGAAAGCCATCGATTATATTGGCGATTTGACCCGGTTTGAGGCCGAGTACGTGGTTCATGCCGCGATCGCCGATCACTTCGGCTACCGGCTGAGCATCCATTCCGGCAGCGACAAATTCAAAGTGTTTCCGATTGTCGGCCAATACACCCGCGGCCGGGTGCACGTGAAGACCGCCGGCACCAACTATCTGGAAGCCCTGCGGGTGATTTGCCGGGTCGAGCCGGCATTGTTCCGCCGGATTTGCGCCCACGCCAGGCTTCGGTTCCCGGATGCGACAAAGTTTTATCATGTGACGACCGATCTGGCAAAGATCCCCGACGCGGATACCCTGCCGGATTCGGAACTGGAACGGATGCTGAACGAGCAGGACGCCCGCCAGCTCCTCCATATTACTTTCGGTTTCGTGCTGACCGACAAAGACGCGGCGGGAACTTATGTGTTCCGCGACCGGCTATATGCGATCTGGGATGCCCACGAGGAGGAATATGCCAATATTCTGGTGCAGCACATCGGCAAGCACATCAAGCTGCTGAAGGAACGTTTACCGGGCGGGCAGGCGAAATAAACCACCGGAAGTCCTGACAACTCAAAAGACCGGAATCGGCGGAAATCGCCGATTCCGGTCTTCACTTATTTTGGACGAATAGTTTTTATGCCCGGCCGCTGCAATTCAGAACGTTTTTGATCTTATGCTGGACCATGCCTTTAATGGCGTCCCGGGCCGGTTTCAGATATTGACGGGGATCGAAGTCGGCGGGATGCAATACAAGATGCTCACGAATTGCCGCCGTCAATGCCAACCGCAGATCGGTATCGATATTGATCTTGCAGACACCCAATTTACCGGCTCGCAGCAGCATATCTTCCGGTACGCCCTGGGCGCCGTCGATTTTACCGCCATATTGGTTGCATTTGGCC
>DCTI01000259.1 GCA_002329525.1 Negativicutes bacterium UBA1444 | reverse complement strand
AGCGCCCAACGGGATTTCACCGATGTGCGGGATGTGATCGCAGCCTACGCGTTGATCGCCGAACGGCGCTTGCCGACGGGCATTTATAATATCTGTTCGGGGCAACCGCGGCGGGTGGAAGATATCTTGCAGTTTTTGCTGCGGCAGGCCAAGGTGCGGATTGACGTCGAGGTCGATCCGGGGCGGCTGCGCCCCTCGGACGTGCCGTTCTTCGTGGGTTCGGCTGAAAAACTGCGTGCAGTGACCGGCTGGAGGCCGCAGCGGGATTTCCAGGCCAGTCTGGTCGAAACGTTGGATTGGTGGCGGGCACAGTGAAAGTCGCGATTGATACCCGGAGCCTCCCCCACAGCGGGATCGGCGCTTATACCCGGTTCCTCTTCGAGAAGCTGCGGTTGGTCGGCCGGCCGGGGCAAGCCGGCGATCAATTTTTGCCGGTCACGGATCATATAAACCTCGATTTATCGGCGGGCGTTGAAAAGTACCTGTTGGGAATCCGGCGGTTGTGGTGGGAGAACCGGCAGTTGCCGGCCCTGTTGCGGCGGGACGGGTTCGACCTGCTGCACAACCCGCGCAACATCGGGATCCCTTATCAGGCGGGATGTCCAGTCATCGTAACGATTCACGACATCATCCCTTGGGTGTTTGCTCGGGAGTATCTGCCTACCGTTGCGCAGCAACACATATATAAGGCAATGTTGCGCCAATCCGTCCATCGTTCCGATTTTATCCTGACGGACTCGGTGTATTCCGCCGATGAAATTTGTCGCTTTTATCCCCAGGCTGCAAAAAAGATCGAGGTCGTGCTGTTGGCCGGGGATCCGGATTTTTGCGTGCGGGATGAAAAAGATGCGCCGGATGCCGAGATTGACGCGTTGCTGGGTGGCAGTCCGTATATTTTAACGATCGGCGGCAGTGAGCCCCGGAAGAACAACCGGCGGCTGGTGCGGGCGTTCCGTTCGCTGGCTTCATCGGAACGACGAGGGCACAAGCTGGTCATCGTCGGTGGACCTTGGCGCGGTCTGGATTTGCGGGCGGAACTGGGNNGGAGCGGCTGCGTCGGATGTGGTGTTTACGGGCGGCGTGAGCAAGGATTTGCTGATCCGGTTATATAACCGGGCGACGGTGTTCGTGTTTCCCTCCCTCTACGAGGGATTCGGGTTGCCGGTACTTGAGGCGATGGGGTGCGGTACGCCGGTTATCTGTTCGAACAGCAGTTCGTTGCCGGAAGTAGCCGGTGAAGCAACGATCATGATCGATCCCGGCGACGAAGCGGCGATGGCCGCGGCCATGCAACGAGTGTTGGCGAGCGCGTCGCTGCGGCAAGAACTATCGGCGNNGGCGCAATGTCGAAAATTCTCCTGGGACAAAGCGGTCGGACAGACGTATGAGGTGTATCGCAAATTCGCCGGATAAAGGGTGGGTCGGCTATGAGTGAAGAAAATGCTTTATGGGCCAAGGCTTTTAAGGCCTATGATATCCGGGGACGGCTGCCGGAGGAGTTGAATCCTGCCATGGCGTACCGGCTGGGTCGGGCATTCGCTGAACAGTTGCAGGCAAAAACGGCCGTAGTGGGCCGAGATGTGCGGCTGTCGAGCTCGGAGCTGGCGGAAGCGGTGGGCCAAGGATTGCTGGCTGGCGGCTGCGATGTTCTGGACATCGGCCTGTGCGGGACGGAGATGGTCTATTTCGCCACTTCCCATCTGCGGGCCGACGGTGGGATCATGGTGACAGCCAGCCACAATCCGCTCGATTATAATGGGATGAAGCTGGTGCGGCGGGAATCGCGACCGATAAGCGGCGACAGTGGATTGCTCGCGATCCGGGATGCGGTGTGCGGCAGCCGGGAATGGACGCCGGTGGCGGTGACCGGGATCCGACAGTCGGTCGATGTCCTGCCGGCCTATGTGGAGCATTTGCTGTCTTATGTGGATGTCGCGCGGCTGAAACCGTTGAAGGTGGTCATGGATGCCGGCAACGGCGGTGCGGGTCTGGTGCTGCGGGAGCTGGCGAAACGATTGCCGCTGGAAATCGTACCGGTGCGGTTCGAGCCGGATGGAACGTTCCCGCAGGGGATTCCCAATCCGCTATTGCCGGAGAACCGGTCGATCACCGCCGAGGCCGTTCTGAAGTCGGGCGCGGCGATAGGGATCGCCTGGGATGGCGATTATGACCGCTGTTTCTTTTTCGACGAGGCCGGCGGGTTTATCGAGGGCTATTATGTCGTGGGACTGCTGGCGGCGGCCTTTTTGCAAAAAAATCCGGGCGCGCGGATCATCCATGATCCCCGGCTGACCTGGAATACGCGGGATATGGTCGAGGCGGCCGGCGGGAAGGCTGTCCAGAGCAAGACCGGGCATGCGTTCATCAAGGAACGGATGCGGGCCGAGGATGCGGTGTATGGCGGCGAGATGTCGGCGCACCATTATTTCCGCGACTTTTTCTATTGCGACAGCGGCATGATTCCCTGGCTGTTGGTGCTGGAGCTGATGAGCCGGAACGGAAAACCGCTTTCCGAACTGGTGGGTGAACGGATGCGGTTGTATCCGTGTAGCGGCGAGATCAACCGGGAGCTGGCGGATGCCGCGACGGCGATCCGGCGGGTGGAAGAAAAATATCTGCCAACTGCAGTAAGCGTAGACCGAACGGACGGGCTCAGTGCCGAGTTCGGGCAGTGGCGGTTCAACCTGCGCAGTTCCAATACGGAACCGGTAGTGCGGCTGAACGTCGAGACCAAGGGCGATGAGGTGCTGATGCGGGAAAAAACGACCGAGATTTTGGCGCTGTTGGATGAACGATGAAGATCGCAATCGTTCATGACTGGCTGGTGACTTTTGCCGGCGCCGAGCGGGTGCTGGCGGAAATGTTGGCGCTGTATCCGGACGCGGATGTGTTTTCGGTGGTGGATTTTCTGCCGGCGCGGGATCGGGGATTCCTGGCCGGGCACCGGATCCGCACGACGTTCGTGCAGCAACTGCCGCAGGCGGCGAAACGCTATCGCTCCTACTTGCCGCTGATGCCGTGGGCGGTGGAGCGGCTGGATCTGTCCGGCTATGATCTGGTCCTGTCGTCGTCGCACGCGGTGGCTAAAGGCGTGGTGACGCGGCCTGACCAGCCTCACATCTGTTATTGCTATTCGCCGATGCGCTATGCCTGGGATATGCGGGAGGAATACCTGCAGGAAGCCGGGATCGGCGACGGAATGAAAGGCCGATTGGCCCGCTTCTTGCTGGAACGGTTGCGCCGTTGGGATTTGAAGAATTCCCGAAATGTGGATCATTTCATCGGCATTTCCCGGTTCATTGCCGAACGAATCCGCCAGTCCTACGGGCGCGAGGCGGCGGTGGTGTATCCACCGGTGGATACGGATTATTTCACACCGGCCGCAGAGCGGGGCGACTTTTATCTGGCGGCCTCGCGGATGGTTCCGTATAAACGGATCGGACTGATTGCCCAAGCTTTTACCCGCATGCCGTCCCGGCGGCTGGTGGTGATCGGTGATGGTCCTCAGTTCGCGCCGGCGCGGGCCGGGGTTGGGCCGAATGTCGAATTTCTCGGCTATCAGCCGACTCCTGTTTTGCGTGATTATTTGCAACGGGCGCGGGCATTTTTGTTCGCCGCCAAAGAGGATTTCGGCATCCTGCCGTTGGAGGCGCAGGCCTGCGGAACGCCGGTGATCGCCTATGGCGCCGGCGGCGCGCTGGAAACGATCCGGGGGCTGGGTTGCGCGGGAGTGGAACGG
>DCTI01000076.1 GCA_002329525.1 Negativicutes bacterium UBA1444 | reverse complement strand
AGAACGATATCGGCGGGCTGACCGACCGAGATTCCGTAAAATCGGGCTTGGTCGATACGAGTTCGTATCCAGAGGGTGGAGGGATCGACGAGCCGGAACACGGACTGACCGGCCACGACGGTAGCACCGGGTTCGGCATCGCGGGATACGACCAGGCCGTTCACCGGGCTTACCAGATTCAGATTGTTGCGCTGACTGACCAGTGCGCCATACTCCGCCTGGGCCCGGGCGATTTCGCCCCGTGCCGACTCCAGGGCCGCCAGGGCCGATTCATAGGCAGCCCGGCTGGAATTGGCTTCATTGTTTTTTACATCCGCCAATTCCTGGCTGATGGCATTATCCTTTAACAGCGAATTGTAGCGGGCGGCGCTGGTTTTGGCCAGTTGATGGCGACTGGCGGCGTCCCGCACCTGCGCCTCGACGACGAGCAGGGAACTCTGGGCTTTAGCGACGGAAGCGGCCGCGCTGCTGATTTTTTGCTCCAGATCCACGGGATCCATCTCACCCAGCACCATGCCGGCAGAGACTTTGTCCCCCTGGTCGGCGTGGACCTTCAATACCCGGCCGGCCTGCGTGGGACCGATGGCATAGGTTAGCTTGGCATCAACCGTGCCGATGCCGAACACGCCAGCCCTGAATTGTTCCTTCTGCACTTTGGCCACAGCTATTTTGGGCGGGCCAAAGGGGCCTTTGGCGTATAACAGCCAGCCAACTGTTACCAGCGCCAGCAGTGTGACCGTTGTCCACCAAGCCTTTCTTCGGTTTTTGAGCCAGTCCAGCCGCATCGCCATCCAGCGCCCCACCTTTCGTGTTTGTACGGAAACTATTCCCACATACTATTATATCGACAGTTTGTTGCCGGAGTGTGAACCAAATGTAACAAAAGTCCGAACTCCGGCGGGCATGACGAAGTTCAGACTTTCCTGACGTCCCGTTCTTTAGCTGGTCCGCACCTACAGTAGCAGATAGGCGAAAGCGTTGAACAGGTAACCGATGATGATGATGCCCAGCGTCACGACTCCGACAAATACGGCCAGCAACCGGGATTTGACCACCTTGTTGAGCATGATCATCGACGGCAGCGAGAGAGCAGTCACTCCCATCATGAACGACAGCGCTGTGCCCAAGCCGACGCCTTTTAGTACCAGAGCCTCGGCGACCGGCAGTGTGCCAAAAATATCTGCGTACATCGGTACGCCGACCAGGGTGGCCACCAACACCGAATACCATTTATCCTGACCCAGTACCGCGGAAATCAGACTTTCCGGAATCCAGTTGTGGATGGCGGCGCCGATGCCGACGCCAATCAAAATATAGTGCCAGACCCGGCGGACTATCTCCAGCACTTGTTCCTTGGCGAATTCGAGCCTTTCTGAAGTTGTCAGGCTTTCTTCCCCGGAATCAGCGATTTTTCCCTGGAAAACGAACGGTTCCACATAATTCTCCAGATGAGCGGCGCTGATGATCGATCCGCCAATCACTGCCAAAATCAGGCCAACGAGCACATAAGCGATGGCGATTTTCCAGTTGAAGATACCGGCCAACAGAATAATGGATGCCAAATCAACCAACGGCGAGGAAATCAGGAAAGAGAAGGTGACGCCGATCGGCAACCCGGCGTTGGTGAAACCGATGAATAGGGGAATTGAGGAGCAGGAACAAAAGGGAGTGACCGTACCGAGCAAGGCTGCCAGAATGTTGGCGGACAGGCCATTAAAGCGACCGAGAATCCGTCGGGTTCGTTCCGGCGGATAAAAGCTCTGTATGTAGGATATGGCGAAAATCAATACCGACAGCAAAATGAAGATTTTAATGACATCGTAAATGAAGAAATGAAGGCTACCGCCAAGATTTTCCCGTGTACTCAATCCCAGAACTTGTTCAACCAGCCACGTGACCAGATCGTGAAGCCATTGCATCTTGAGCAATTGATTGTTTAACCATTCGAATAATATCAACCAGAGCATCCCCTATCAGATATGTTTGTTACAAGAAAATTAGCTGTGTACCTGCGCCATGTTTTGTCAACGGCGACTGAACAGCCACAGGCCACTGGGCAGGAGCAACAAAAATGCGGCCAGACAAAAAAAGATTTCAAAAATGGCGACGCCATCAATCCACAACCCGTAGATAAACCCGGAAATGGTGCTGAAAATAGCTACCAGCACTACATAGATCAAAGTTTTTGTTCGGCCGATAATGGTCGCCGTAATCAACATGCTTTGCAGGCTGAGTTCGGGGTCGGCCATAAGATAAGCCAACAGCGGTCCCCGATGCATGCCGAGGTCGAGAAACATATTTGCAATCGGCACTTCCACCAGTGTGGGAAAATACATAAAAATCCCGAAAAGTACACCAGCCAGGTTGCCGGATAACGAGTTGGTGCCGGCCACTGCTTGAATCCATTCCGGCTGCACCAACTGTCGGATAATTCCGACCGCAAAGACGCCAGCCATGAGCAGCGGCAGAATTTGTTTGGCAAAACGCCAGGACTCCCATAGAAAATTGCAGCGTTCCTCTTCCGTTAAGCGGGTTTGCAACACTTGCCGGATGGCGATGAGTGAGGCCGCAACACCAAAAAATTTGCCGCCGAACAGAAGATCCAGGCCATTGGCATGGGGAGACATTCCCATGGCGGCGACCAGCAGGGTTACCGCCAGCAGAAAGAGGGACAGGTGGGTCCACCGATTATACCCATCAAAAATGTTTTCAAAGCCTCGCCAGGCCGTGAAGCCAATCAGACTCAACAATACAATCAGGAATGCACCTTGGGCCGAGACTCCTTCTTCGCCTTTAGCAGCATCGAAGGGAATCAGGCGGAACAGCAGTNNGTTCCTGAAACTGGTCCGTACCGCTGACCGGCAGCGTGAAACTTGCATACGTATTAGTTAACAGCCCGATTTTTAATGTGCCGGACAGCAGCAGCACTACCAACAACGCCAACATTGCCAGGGCCGCTTTACTCATCGCTCCCTGCCCGGCAAACAGAAGGTCGGTCTTTTCATCATGGATGATGTCGTCCTGGCGAAACAGCAAGGCCATTATCAGACCGATGCCAACCCCGAACAGCAATGACAGGAAAAAACGGGCCAAAGCCAGATCCGGGCCGA
>DCTI01000196.1:180-3503 GCA_002329525.1 Negativicutes bacterium UBA1444 | reverse complement strand
AAAAAAAGGCTAGGGCCAAACAACATCTCGACCAAGCACTGGCGGGAACACCCTGTACGGTGGAGGCGATAATTGGCGAAACGCAGCATCGGAATGCTTTGATCGAACATAATCCCGTCCGGGACGAAGCAGGAAACATTATGGGCGTCGCGGTCGTGGTCCACGATACGAGCAAATTGCGTCAGGCCGAAGCGGAAGCCCACGAGATACAGCTGCAATACAAGGAATTGGTGGAGGATGTTCCGGCGATCATGATGGTGGTTTGCGCAAAAGGAAATATCCAATACATCAACTCGTTCGGCGCCAAGATTTTTCATTTTCCCGCCGAAGAATTGGCTGATCGCTCACTTGAAGAAACCATCNNGCGAAACCTGTGGGACTTTTACCGCAACCTATGGTCCGGACTCTTTCGGGAATATCATCACACGAATGAAAATCTGACGAAACGAGGCCGGCGGTTGTGGATCAACTGGTCGATCAAGGGCGGCCATTGTCCGGTGACGAATGGGCAATGTTGGATTTGCATGGGGCAGGATGTCACGGAAAAATTCCGGGCCTTGGAGCGGGAGAAACATAAACAGGAACGGACCCGGCAAAACGAGATCATGCAGGATATTTTATCGGGTCGGATCACGGAAAAACAGGCGTTGGAACACCTGAACAAATTGGGTTTGGGTCTGACCCAACGATTGATCTGTTTTGCGATTCGGATTCCGTTGCCTGACGGTTCGGAGAGCAAGCTGTCCCAGCGACAGGAGCTTGAAGTGTTGCTGGATTGCTGCCGATCACTTTCCGGCGGTGTTGCCTGGGAAGCGTCGGGCTGCATCGGCGTGCTGGTCTCCCATCCGGAAACGGGGTTTGCGACCGGCGCATCGACGTTAAGCAAAGCGGCGGAGGAAATATGGCGGAAACTGCGGCAATGCGTGGGCGACGGAGCGGAATTGGCCGGGACGGCGATGAAAACCGACGAGGAGACGAGTGTCACGCAGTTGTTTTTTCAAGCTCGCAACGCGATGCTGTTCGGGCCATGCCTTTCCCCGGGCAAGCCCTTGTATCATTGGCGCGATTTGGGCTGGTTGCGTCTGCTGGTCGCGAATATCGATTCACACGAAGCGCGGCGGTTTGTCGCGGAACATTTGTCGGGAGTGCTTGAGCTGGCCGACGAGGACAAACGCCGGAACTTCCTCGATACCCTGCGAAAAACGCTGGATGGTCGGTCCGTCGAGGAAATCGCCCGGGAGATGAATGTTCATAAACAAACGGTGCGTTACCGCCTGTCCGTGCTGAAACAGCTGCTGGGAACCGATGAATTGCACGGTGAAACCGAAATCAATGTCGCCATTGCCCTGCGGCTGCACGAAATGCAATCATTGCTTTTGGCCTGATTGGCAGGAATCGGCAATGGGGGTGGGATTTCTTCGACACAAAAATTATAAATAATTTGCGGATATGTTTAGTAAATAGTTCAAAGGACACTGAAGGTTAATTCGTGAATTTAATATCAGATTCTACTGGAAACGGCAATTGCGCCCGCACATCTTGGTTTGCACGGGCGCTTTATTATAACGTTCCTGCGGAATTACAACACCTGACGTGAATGGAGCATGACTGTGGAGAGCTTTGGCATTGATTTTTCGCCGATCGTGATGGAACAAATCCGCGACGCCATCTGGGTGGTCGACGAGCAAGGCGGCATTGTGGCCGCCAATTCGGCGACGGANNCGCGCATGCGGGTACATGACCTGCGTGCGCCCGAGGCGGCGGCATTGATCGACGAGCAGTTGAAACAGGCGCAGGAGGAAGGGGTCTTGTTCCGTACGCGGCATCGCCGGCGTGCGGGCGATTCGTTTCCGGTCGAAGTCAGTAGCCGCCGGTTTCATTACGATGAACGCAAACTGGTCGTCAGCGTTATCCGGGACATCACCGACCGGGTGATTCTGGAATCTTCCCTGCAACGAGAGCACGAAGAACTGCGGGCCGCGCACGAAGAGCTACTGGCATCGGAAGAAGAGATCCGGCAGCAATTGGATGAGTTGCTGCAAAAAGAGGGCAAAATCGAACGCCAGAATACCGTGTTGATGCTGGTGAACCAAATGGCGCTGCAGCTAATGCGCCGTAGCGAATTGCCGGAAATGATGGATGCCGTCATCCGCGGAGCGACGGCGCTGCTGAATACGGAGCATGGCTTTGTCAGTCTGGTGGATGAACAGGAACGGTTTTTTGTCCGCAAAGCGTCGTTGGGGGTATTTGCGCAAGGGGTGCCGATTCGACTTTCCGTGGCGGAAGGGATGCTGGGGCAGGTCTACCGTAGCGGCGAGATGTTCATGGTTGACGACTACAGCCAATGGGCAGGGCGTGTCGTCACTCTTCAGAACCAGGATCTGCATTGTATCGTCGTAGTTCCCCTGAAGATCGAAAACAGAATGATTGGCGCCTTTGCGGTGGCATTTAGCGAAATGGGCCGGACCCCGTCGGAAGAGGAATTGTTGCTGCTCCGGCGTATTGGCGAAGTCGCCTCCGTGGCACTCGGCAATGCATTGCTGAATGATGCCCGCCATCAGGAATTGTTGGCCCGAAAACGGGCGGAGGAAGCGGTGCGACGGCTGGCCTACACGGATTCCCTGACGGAGTTGCCGAACCGGGGCATGTTGATCGAATATCTGCAGGATGAGCTGGAACGGGCCAAGACTGATGATGTGGGGGGAGCCGTGTTTTTTCTGGACATCGACGATCTAAAATCCGTCAACGACACTTTCGGCCATTCCCTGGGCGACAAGATCATTGCCCGGATCGGCGCCGATCTGGCCGATGAACTGGGAAGGGATACCATGGTGGCCCGGATCGGCGCCGACGAATTCGTCGCGGTATTGCCTCAACTGGTGGAACAGTGCGAAGTCGAAGCTTTGGCAGCCCGGTTGCGGCGACGAATTTGCCGCGACTATGATCTGGGGCAATGCGTTCTGCACATTTCGGCGAGTATGGGGATTGCCATGTATCCCCGGGACGGCAAAACGGTGGAAGACCTGTTCAAAAACGTCGATATGGCGATGTACGAGGCAAAACGGCAAGGAAAAAGTACCTGGAGATATTTTGGCGAAGACCTGCGAAAAACAGTTTTCGAAACCATGCTTCTGAAGCAAGGCTTGCGCGAAGCGATCCAGCGGGACGAATTGCGCCTGGTGTTTCAACCGGTGATAGATACCGTTTCCCACGAAATTATCGGCTTCGAGTCCCTCGTGCGCTGGCAACACGAAAAATTCGGTCCGATCCCGCCAAGTCGGTTCATTCCATTGGCGGAGGAGAGCGGGGCCATTCAGGCGATC
>DCTI01000196.1:0-139 GCA_002329525.1 Negativicutes bacterium UBA1444 | reverse complement strand
ACGCGTCAATGTGAATATCTCACCACGCCAATTGGCGGCCGAAGACTTTATCGCCACCGTGATGCATTTTACCAAGGCATCGGGGATTCAACCCGAGCAACTGGTTCTGGAAATTACCGAAACCGCCTTGATTTCCTCC
>DCTI01000053.1 GCA_002329525.1 Negativicutes bacterium UBA1444 | reverse complement strand
GGGAGAAGCTGGCCCTGGATTCCGACTGCGTACAAAGTGTTCTTACCGAAGCGGCGGCGCCGGCGGCCCGTTATGGTGGGGAAATCCTCCGTACCCGTGATTTGCGGTACTTCTTCGACGGCAAAGAAGTATTGAAAGGCATTGATCTTACCTTCCGGGAACGTGAATTTGTCGCGATTTTGGGGGCCAACGGCAGCGGCAAGACCACTTTGGCCAAAAACTTCAACGGACTGTTGCGGCCACAACAGGGAGAAATACGTCTGGCCGGTCAAGACAGCCGCAGCCTGTCGCTGTATGAACTGGGCCAGGTTGTCGGGTACGTGTTCCAGAATCCGGATCAGCAAATTTTTTGCGACACCGTGTATGAAGAAGTGGCTTGTGGCCTGAGTCTGCGCGGCTTTTCCGAAGCATCGGCCCGGGAAAGAGTACGGGAAGCATTGACAGCCGTCGGACTTGAAGGCTATGAATCGGCGGACCCGTTCTCGTTGACCAAGGGGCAGCGGCAGCGAGTGGCACTGGCCTCGGTTCTGGCCGTCAAACCCCGGATTCTGGTCCTCGATGAGCCGACCACCGGACTTGACTACAAAGATCAGCGGCGGATGATGGAACTGATCGCACGCCTGAATCAAGACGGCCACACGATCATCATGATCACGCACACGATGTGGGTGGTCGCCGAATATGCCCAGCGGGTGGTGTTGCTGCGCGACGGCCAGGTTGTCGCCGACGCCCCGACCCGGGATGTGTTTGCCGATGAAACCCTGCTGGCGGCGACGGGAGTCCGGCCGCCGCAGATCACCCGGCTGGGCAACCGGCTCGGATTTACCGCCCTCTCGGTTGCCGAACTGGCGGCGTGCACCCGGAAGGAGGCGCGATCGTGAATCTGTTCTTGTATGTGGAAGAATCCTCTTGGTTGCATTGCGCCGATCCCCGCAGCAAGATTTTTGCCCTGGTTGTCGTATTTTTCCTGGCCCTGGGCCTGCAGGGAATCCAACCGTTGCTGCTGTTGGCCGGCCTGGTTCTCGCCGCCGGATTCAGCGCCGGCTTTGGAGCGGGATTGCGGCGCATCGCCAGACTGCTGGGCATGATTCTGTTGATGACTACGCTACTGTGGGGGGTATCGGTCGGCGAGATCCGGGCCTGGGGGCCATTCACGCTTGATGGATTGGCCCTGGGACTGACCATGGGCTGCAAAATGGTCATTATGGTGATGGCCGGCCTGATTTGGCTTACTACCACCCGGATTGAGGAAATGTGCATCGGCATGGAAAAACTGGGTGTGCCGTATCCGGTGGCGTTTGCATTTTCCACCGCGATTCGTCTGGTTCCCTGGATGGTAGGCAGTTGTTTGACGGTCGCCGAGGCTCAGCAATCCCGCGGACTCGATTTGACCAGCGGCGGCTTTCTGACGCGAACCCGCAAGTATATCCCTCTGTTGATCCCAGCGTTGATCAGNNAGCCGGCTCAGGCGGGTTCCCTACCTGCGGGTCGGCTTTGGCCGCCATGATGCCGCGTTGGGTCTGGGCTTGCTAATGATGCTGCTAGGGTGCCTGACTCTCCATGCCGGCGATTTTTCGGGGCTGCTCCGGAATGGCCTGATCTTTTTGTTTCTCTTCGTTGTATTTATCGTCGTGTTGCGGGTAGCAGTAACCCGGAACAGTGGCCGCATTCTTTGGCTGAATACCCGGATGGTGGTGCTGACCGCCGTATCGGCCGCGCTTTATGCCGCCGTGGTGATTCCGTTCAAGGGATTTGTACTGGTTCCCGGCGTTTCTGATTTTCGGCCGGGAATGGCGTTGCCGCCAGTCCTTGGAATTTTGTTCGGCCCGGCCGCTGCCTGGGGCAGTGGGTTTGGCTGTGTGATCAGCGACTTTTTCGGTTCCTTGAGCCCCGGCAGCTTTTTCGGATTTATCGGCAATTTTGCCATGGCTTGGCTGCCGTACCGCCTCTGGTGGAAAACCGGGCTCGTCCGACGGAGCGATCCGGAACCCCTGCGGGTCAATTCGCCCGGCAAAGTCGTGAATTTTCTGTTGTTGTCGGTGGGGGGCGCCGGCCTGTGCGCGCTGACAATTGGCTGGGGACTGGAGCTGTTGGGGCTGGTGCCGTTTAAAGTACTGGCGCTGCTGATCTTCGTGAACAACTCGGCGCCCGTCCTGCTGCTCAGCTTGCCGGTCTTGCTGGTNNGTACCCGCGGATCCAACGCTGGGGACTGCTGTGGACGGATATTGTCGGGGAAGCGGGTGTGAAGGAAAGTGTCCAGAAGACTTGGCCGGGGGCGATGCTTATCGGCGCGGGGCTTGTCCTCGGGCTGGGCGGCGGCCTGTATATGGCGCTGGCGTCGGGGATGAATCCGCTGGCCATCGCCGGCGCCGGGCTGGCGCTGATCCTGGTCGGCGCCCTGTTCTGAGCGGCGGACCAAAAAGAATGGATTGGGATTGGTAACTTATGACGCAGTATCGACGATTTGTCCTGTTTATCGTTTTTATCATGTACACCCTGGTGTTCGGCAACCGGATCAGCATCGGGGTTACGATTCCGGCGCTGATCGATGAGTTCGGCATGACGAATACAGCGGCCGGCGCACTGTCCGGCTTTTTCTTTCTGGGTTATTTTTTAACCCAGGTGCCAGCCGGGTTCTGGATCGCCCGCTTTGGCAGCCGCGGTCTGGTTGGCGTTGCCCTGGGGCTGATGTCACTGTTCCTTTGGCTGTTCGGCACGATGTCAACACTGGCCTGGGCTGCCTGGTACCGGTTGGGGCTGGGGATATCCCAGGGGCCGATTTCCGTGGGCGGCAACGCGATCATTGGTCAATGGTTCCCGCCCAGGGAACAGTCGCGGGCAATTTCGGTGATGGTGGGTTCGACGATGTTGGCGCCGTTTTTATTTCCGCCGTTCGCCTCCTGGTTTATCGTGCAATGGGGCTGGCGGAGTCTGTTTCAGATGTATGCGCTGGTCGGGTTGCTGACCGCCGTCTGGTGGAGCCTATACATCCGCTCCTGCCCGGAGGAGAGTCCGCGCTGTTCCGCGGCGGAACTGGCAGTAATCCGTACTTCGGAAGTTCTGCCGCCGGTCGTGCAGCGGCTGGAGTTGCCCGGTTGGGTTGCCAGGGTCCTGTTCTTGGGAAAAACAGTTACGGTGGCGGAAACGAAGTCGCAGTTGTTCAAACGGGCGGATCTGTGGTGGGTTACGCTATCCTATTTCTTTTTTGTTTCCGTATTTTATGGCATGATTACTTGGCTGCCCTCCTATTTCATCAAGGAACGCGGCATGGACATGATTCAGATGGGCTGGCTGGTCTCGGTTCCCTGGGTCGGCGCGTTTGTCGGTTCCCTGGTCGGCGGCTGGATCGTGGACCACTGGCTGGGGGGCAATCCTTTGCCGGTGATGC
>DCTI01000138.1 GCA_002329525.1 Negativicutes bacterium UBA1444 | reverse complement strand
GGGGCGGCCGCGACGCTGGGCCGGTTCGACCTGTCCGACTGCGTGCTCTATACTTCCTGCGAACCGTGTCCGATGTGCCTGTCGGCGATTTATTGGGCTCGCATTCCCACCGTGTTTTTTGGCTGCACGAAAGAGGACGCCGCGGATATCGGCTTTGACGACCAGGCCATCTATGAGTATATCCGCCAGCCGGCAGAGCATCAGGACGAACTGTGCCTGATACCGCAGGACCGCGAGGAGTGTTTGCGCAACTTCGAGGAATGGCGCAACAAAACGGACAAGACGATGTATTGAGACCGGACCGACCGGTGGAAGACTTGGGAGGCCAGATTTTGCGTCATTGGCGGCAGTGGATTGATCCGACCTTTGCGGACCCGGAACTGGAAGAAAATTATAATGCGGCCTATCTGGAAGAGAATATATCGATAACCCGGATCAGCCTGTGGATTTGGCAAAGCGCCAACCTGCTCCTGATTGGCATGGATTATCTGCTGCTTGGCTGCGGTAGGATGTTTTTCCTGGTATTGGGGCTCCGGCTATGCGCGTTTGTTTATTTTTTATTATTCACCCGCTTTTTGCGCCGGGTCCGGCTGGTCGCCGTCTACCAGCGCACATTGTTTGTCGCCATGATTATCGGTGCGGGCTTGTTCCTGGCGATCAATCTCACCCGGCCACCGACCTATCTGCAACATACAGTGGTCGATGTGGTCGGGGTTTTGTGCCTCTATCTGTTTTTCCCCAACCGATTCCTGTACCGGTTGCTGCCGGCGCTATTGCTGACCGTTGGCAGCATCTTGTTGTACATATTTGTCAAGACGGTCCTGAACCCGGGCATTATTCTGGTTACTCTGGTTTCCTACGGGCTGGTCAACTTCCTGGGACTGTTGGTTTCCGCCCGGTTGTATGGCGCCCGACGCAAGGAATTTCAGAGCCATCTGGCGGAGCAGGCGGCGCAGGCCAAGATTGCGCGGTTGGCGATGGAGGATGACCTCACGGGCATTGCCAACCGTCGGCATTTTTACCGGCAGGCGGAGACGGAATTCGCCCATTTTCAGCGGTCAAAGCGACCTTTGGCGCTGTTGATGCTGGATCTGGATCATTTCAAGCAAATTAACGACAAATATGGCCATGGGATTGGCGATGCGACGCTGATCCGGTTTGCGAAGTTTGTCGCCGCGCAAATTCGCCAGGAGGATTTGTTTGGCCGGGTGGGGGGCGAAGAATTCGCCATCCTGCTGCGCGAGGCCACCGCGGAACAAGCGGCGGCGATGGGGGAAAGAATTCGTGCCGGGGTGGCTCAGTTACCGGTTCCTGGAGGGGGAGCAGGGGAACACTTCAAGGTCAGCATCGGTCTGGCCGCCGCAGCGGAGTGGGATGCCTCGTTCGACAGTCTGTTCGGCCGGGCGGACCGGGCTTTGTATCTGGCGAAAAAACAGGGACGGAACCGTTTGGCGATCGCCGGCGAAGAATTGAAAGAGGGCGAAAATAGTGTTGCACAAACGAGTATTTTGGACCACGGGAGTTCTGTTTCTGTTGTTGATTCTGCTGGCGGGAATTCAACCGATTCCGGTTTGGGCGGCGGCAGACCCGGAGACTGACCGGATTTTGGAGTATCTGACGGCCCAGGTGCCGGAAATTCGGGAGATGGCCCGCAAGAATCCCCAACATCGTCTGGTGCTGTCCGTGGAGTCCAAACCCGACCCGCAAGCGGCAAATCGAGCGGAACGCGATTTTTATCAGGTATATGTGGGCTTCGTGATTCAGGACGGCGCTTCCGGTCACCGGTCACGCTGGGCGACATTCCTGGTGCATAAGGACCGCAACGAGATCCTCTGGGCGAACTATCTGACCGGCAATTCGTATATTTCTCTGGCCGACTGGAAACAATACATTTATCAGGCGCCGGCGGAAGGGGTCAATGACTGGGCCTGCCTGCCGTATCTGCGGGTCGGCCCAATCCAGACCTACAGTACGCTGGCCGATCTGGAAAAATATTTCGGCGCGGACCAACTGGCGCGGCGAACCGTCTACGGCGCGGAAGGCGCGGAGAAATTCGACACCACGGTGGTTTTTCCCGGCACCCCGAATGAACTGATCGTTTTTTGGCGCGACAATAAATACGGTTCGGCGCCGGCTTCGGTCTCAATCCGGAAAGAAGGAGCGGAATGGCGGACTGCGTATGGAATCCGCATCGGCACGGATCTGGCGAAGTTGAACGAAATCAACGGCCGGCCGTTTTCCTTCTACGGGTTTAGCTGGGATTACGGCGGCATCGTCACGGGAAAATGGGATGGCGGCGTGATGTCGTCGATGCCGGGCGTCCATCTGGTGTTACGGGCGACGCGGGAGTTGCCCCGGGAGTATTACGGCGATCGCAAGGTGCGGTCGGACAGTGAGGAGCTGCTGCCGGACGGCGCGATGGTCCGTCGAATCGACGTGCAGCTGCGGTAGCGAGACGACTGCTCTTTATTGTGATCAGGAGGATTCTATATGGCGGTATCCGACTCTCTCTATACTTTACTTCGGGATACATCCCTGGAATTGATTCGACATCGCAGCTTGCCGGAACTGTTGCCGGACATCCTGCGCCGGGCCCAGGAATTCGTGGGCGCCGATGTGGCGTACATGGCGCTGCGGGACGAGGCCGGCGATGTCATGCGGGTTGCCTATTACCGGGGAACCATCCGCACGCTGCCGGAGGATTATTTCATCCGTCGCGGTGAGGGAGTCAGCGGCCAGGCCTGGGCGACCGGCCGTGTCGTGGTGACCGAGGATTATCTGCATTACGGGCACCGTTTGCCGGAACCATACTGGGGTTCGATGCGGGCGGCGATGGGCGCGCCCCTGTTCGTCAACGGCGCGGTTTGGGGAGCGCTCATATTGGCCCACACGGAAGGGGAAAAGAAATATACGGCCCTGGAAATCGACGGCGCCGAACAACTGGCGAATTTTGCCTCATTGGCCATCGAAAACGCCCGGATCATTGACACCGCCAATGCTGAAATTGCCCGCCGCAAGGAAATCGAGGCGACGATGAAACGGAATGAGGTGCGCTACCGGACAGTGTTGGCCGAGTCGGCCACGCCGATGTGCAGCGCGGACCCGGACACCCTGAGACTTCTGGAAGTAAATCGCAGCTTCTTGCAGTTGTTTGGCTATCCTTTGCGCCAGGCCCTGAATTTGACTCTCTACGAGCTGGCTCCCTATGATCAGGACACTGTGGATCATGTGTGCAAGGAAGCGCTGTTGGAACGAAAAGTCCTGCCGCCGTTTGTGATCACGGCGCGCCGTGCTGACGGCGAATCGGTGGAAGTGGAGCTGCGCCTGCAACTGATCCGCGATATTGACCAGATGATCATATTCATTTTATTCCGTGACCTGACCGAGCAGCGGGAAAACAAGTTCCTGAAGGTATTGCAGGAAACAACGCTGGATCTGTTGCGGCAACGGCGACGGGACGATTTGCTGAGATCGCTGCTGAACCGATGCCTGGCACTGGCTACGGCACCCTGTGGCTTTATCTGGTTGGTAGCGGCGGACGGTAGCAGCATTGCGCCGCATCTGCTGGCCGGCTATGAAGCGGGCAAGGACTGGACGCCGCTGCAAAAGGGACAGGGACTGGTAGGCAGGGTCTGGGAGACCGGCGCGCCGGTAGTGGTGGATGATTATACGGCTTGGCCGGATCATTTGGGCTTTGCGTCCTCGCTGTTTTTCTTCGCTGTGGCCGGCTTTCCGCTGCTGGACTCCGCGGGCAAGGTCGCCGGTGTCATCGGCTTGGCGGATACCCGGATGTATCGGGAATTTGACCGGCAGGAGATTCAGTACCTCGATCAACTGGCGCGGCTGGCGTCGCTGGCCCTGCAATGCGGCTGCGAATAATAGCGTGAATTTAATAAAGTGCAAGAATTTGCGCAGATTCAGCAGGAATTTTTTGCATTGCGTTGAAGAATATAAAGAGGAAAAACTGAACAATCTTTAACGATATTGTGATGGACAATTGAATCTTGTGGTGTACATGAAAGGTCGGACAGAGAACAGGTGACCCGGTGTTCCTTCCCTTTTGCGGATTTATGGGTAGTTCTGCAAGTGGCCTAGCTAACTGTATGGACGCCAAAGTGCTTTCCCGGGCGAGAGGAAAGGACTTTGGCTTTTTTTATTTTGCCCAGAGGACTCGTTCTCTAGTACATCCATCCGATACGGCGAAACGGAGAGGAACATGAAACGGAACCGGAATGCCCATCGCAAAATACTGACGATAACCGCAATGGCCATGTGCGCTGCCGACCCGGATAGCCTAAGAATTCGGGAAGCCAACCGCAGTTTTGTGAACCTGTTCGGGTATTCACTCCGCGAGGCATTGACACTCACTCTGCACGATTTGACGGCGCAGGACCGGGAGAGTGTGGATTATACCTGCAAAATAGCTTTGCCGACCCACAAAGTATTACCGCCGGTTTCTCTGACCGCCTTGCGAAAAGACGGCGGCACGGTGGTTGTCGAATGTCGGCTGGAATGGATCCTTTTGCGGGATGGCCCCATTATTTTTGCTTCTCTGCGGAACCTTTCCGAACATAAAGAAAATCGGTTTCTGAAAATATTGCAGGAAACCAGCCGGGACATCCTGCGGCGCCGTGACCGTGATGAAGTGCTCCACTCTTTATTGCGGCGTGCGGCGGTCGATGGAATTGGTTGCGGCGTCTCAAGGGGCTCTCTGGAAGGTTATTCCGGACGAACACCATATTATTCCGTTTCTGACCTCCGGATTCCAGCCACCGTTGGCTTGGTCCCGCACTCGAACGGGAGAAGGACTGGCCGGTCAAGTATGGCAAACTGGTGAACCGCTAATTGTAAAAGATTACTCACATTGGGCGCACCGATTGCCTGTTCCGGCAGTTCACGATGTGTTTGCCATGGCTGGCTTTCCTTTGATCAATTCCGGNNGACCGGATGTTCGACTGGCAGGAACGCTATTATTTAGGCCAAATGGCGCAGATGGTAGCCCTGGAATTAGAACATTCCACATTGCTGGATGCGGCCAGGCAAGAAATCCAAGAGCGGAAGAAAGCGGAATTAAAGATTCACGACGCCTACGAGGCTTTGGATCAGGCCTACGAAAGCACGTTGATCGGCTGGGCGCAGGCCTTGGATATGCGCGATGGTGAAACGCAAGGACACAGCCGCCGAGTGGCGGACATGACGCTCAAGCTGGCAAAAATTGTCGGTTTGCCGGAATCGGAATGGGTTCATATCTGGCGTGGCGCACTGTTGCATGATATCGGCAAAATGGGAATTCCTGATTCTATTCTGTTACATCCGGGGCCACTCGGGGAGCGCGAATGGGAGATTATGCGGCGTCATCCGGTCTATGGAGTCGAGTGGGTGGAGCGGGTCGAGCATTTGAAGTTGGCGATTCCACTGATCCGGCATCATCACGAACGCTGGGACGGTACCGGCTACCCGGATGGATTGAAGGGAAATGAGATTCCGCGAATTGCCCGGATTTTTTCCATCGTGGATGTATGGGATGCATTACTGTCGAAACGCCCGTACCGCGACGCTTGGACCCGGGAAGAGGTCGCCGGTTATTTGACAAAAAATGCTGGTCGGCAGTTTGATCCAGAAATCGTCGACATTTTTTTGCAGCGATATCAGGAAGTAATCTCGTAGGAAAACTGTAGATCTGGAAATGAGAAAAAATGGTCAAATCACAATACTCTTTTATCCCGCAGGATTTCTTGGCCGAAATTGCGGGATTGGTCGAAACGAATTGCGGGGATCTCGGATTTCCTGCCCATGAAGTCTGCCGGTTATGGGGGCGACGCGACATTATCGCCCTGCAATTGTCAAGGCCGTTGCTTGCCTGGGAAGCGGCGTTGCTACAGAGTAATGAACGGGAAACCGCACAGGCGAAAATGTGGCGGGATCCAGCTGTCGTGGATTTGCTGTTGACCCGATGGGATTTGTATTGCCGTCGGCGATTCAATATTTCGGTCAAGAAAATGCATTGCCTGCCTCGATTCGTTGCCGGCGGTCAGGAAATCGGTTACGAAGTAATTGAGCTAACCCGCCCACTGTTCTTTGAACCTTTTGATTCCCACGCAACCGGTTTCGGTCGGAATTTGTGCAGTCGCGAACAGTTACCTCCGAACTGGACCGAAGAACGACTTAATGTTGAACTTTGCCGTTTATTGCGGGGATCGGGTGGCAAGGGTCCGAACCGCTGCCGATTTTTAATGCTGGACGAACAGCACTTGTTGATTTTGTTATCGGGAGTGTTAGCGGAAGGCATGATAAACAGTGTCGACGGTGACCCGAAGCTTGCGGTTTCTTTAGAGAACATTGCCAAGCGGCACTTATTGGATTGTACGCAGAACCTGTTGCGGGAATTGGACCTTTGCCTGAAGCGGTTCCGACACGAACTGGATCTTGAAGATAATGCGGCGGTTATAATGGCTCTGATGTAAATGGGTCAATCTTTCGGGTAGTCTCGCAAGTGGCCAAGCTAACTGTGCAGCACGCCAAAAACTCCTTAAGTAAAAGGAGCTTTTGGCGTGTTTTTTATATAAAAAAAGAAAACGGAAAGTGGGGACGGACATTTGAAAATGCGGGTCGGAGTCAAGATTGCCATGGGATTTGCCATCGTTGTCCTGATTCAGTTGGCGATGGGCGGCACATCCTACTACTCGGCAGGGCAGGTACAGGATCAAATGGGCGCCATGCAACGGGCTAATCAGCGGGTCGAACTTGTTTCAACGGTGGAGCAGGCATTCACGGCGGCCGTGCTGGAATCGCGCGGGTATATGTTGTACGGGACGGATAAATATGCCCAAGCCGCAGGAGAACACTATTCCCAGGCGATCAAACAGGCGACGGCCCTGTTGCAGGTGGCCCGTCCAGAGAAAAAAGCTGAAATTGAAAAACTGATTGAGAATATCAAAAAGTACCAAGAGGGCATCCAGAACCAGCTGTTCCCGGTTGTTCGACAGTTCCACCGGGAGAAAAACAGCGGTGCGGCGAATGCAGCGCAAAGCAAATCGTTGGAGGACCGGCAACTGGAGATCGGCCAGACACTTGCGCCACTTACCGAAGCCATTACCAAAACGATGAACGACCAAGTTGCCGATAACCGGAAAGTCACCGCGGATCGTCTTGTGGAAGCCGCCGGCACGGCTGGAACCGTAAAGACGACCACACTGGCCTTCAGCGTGGTGGGACTGATTCTCGTCATTATCATCAGCGTGTGGCAGACCCGAATGGTGACCAAACCGTTGCTGACTGTAGTGGCGCGCGTCGATGAATTGGCGCAGGGGCATTTTGACAAAGACATCGATCAGAGTTTTTTGAAACGGAGCGATGAGTTCGGCGACATGGGAAGAGCCTTCGACCGAATGATCCGCAGTTTGCGTCAGTTGATCAGCAACGTTTCCCAGAGCGCGGAACAGTTGGCGGCGTCCTCGGAGGAACTGACCGCCAGCGCTGAACAGTCCGCACAGGCTTCCAACCAGGTTGCCATATCCGTGACGGAAATGGCGCATGGGTCGGAAAAACAGGTGACAGCTGTGAACGACACGTCGGCAGTTGTGCAGGAAATTTCAGCGACAATGGAAGAATTGGCCGCGACGGCGCAAGACATGACGACTTTGGCCAATGATGCCGCCCGGGCCACCGGCGACGGACACCAGGCAGTCGACCAGGCGGTCGGGCAAATGAAAAACATTGGCACGGGAGCGCAGAAGGCACAGGGAGCAGCCGGCGACCTTGAGTCCGGATCACGACAGATTGAAGTGATTGTCGGTCTGATCTCCAGCATTGCCGGCCAGACCAACCTGCTGGCGCTCAANNCGGGCGGGCGAGCAGGGACGCGGCTTCGCGGTGGTGGCCGAAGAAGTACGCAAGCTGGCGGAACAGTCGGAACAAGCCGCCCACCAAATCAAGGAACTGATCGGCAAAAACGATGCGAATATTAAAAATGTCGTCGAAGTCATCGGGGCAACGATCCAGGAAATTGAACAGGGGATACATTTGGTCAGCAAGGCTGGAAACGGTTTTGCCGAAATCCGGGAAAAAGTGGAATCCGTGACCCGGCAGGTGGAGGAAATTTCGAAGGCGATCGGTGAGATTGCTTC
>DCTI01000004.1:1167-6116 GCA_002329525.1 Negativicutes bacterium UBA1444 | reverse complement strand
CTATCCAGCTGAGCTACGGGCAGATACTGCATTGACTATATTACCACAATGCCTGGTGGTAGTCAAGGAACAACCGTCGCCTCATCTCTTTAGCTGCAACGCGGCGCAAACCCGCTATTTACGGCACTTCACGCCTCATTCAATTGCAGCCTGACACCAAAAATTTCACAGTAAAATATGCTCCCTTTTCTATGCAACAGACAAAATTCTCCTCGCATTACTGGTTCGCGTTGTCTCTTTTGATACAAATTGGGCTACTTTCCCGGGCTACAGATTAGAAATTGGGCTACTTTTCCGGGCTACGCCTCACCTTCATCAGATGGCGTAAAATCAACCTTATGAAGCCTTTGGATTACGCCGGATCGGCACAACCTCCCCCACGATGTTTTTATAACGCGGCAATCATCAACGCAAAACCAAAAATGACGCGTTTGAAAGATCAACTAAAAAAACCGACCGGTATTATTTCCGATCGGCCTCTTCGCTTCAAGCGGGTCTCCCCTCGCTTGTGGGTTCCACTCGTCTGGCGGCTCCGTCCCTTTGTGACCAACGCCTGTTTGTCACGCACCCTGTTTGCGGTGTAATTTTCCGTCACAATCGCCTCGTTTCCCGCCGTGCGCTAAATAGCACGATTCAAGCTAATTTAGCGGGTCACTCTTCGCCTGCTCGGGCACCTTGGAGTCAGCCTTGAAATAGTCCTGCAGTTTTTCAACCGCCTCTGCTTTCGTACCCGGAAGAACGTGGGTGTAGGTATCAAGCGTCATTTGCACGGTCGCGTGTCCCAGCAACTCCTGCACCACCTTGATGGAAGTTCCCTGCTCCACCATCAGTGACGCAAACGTGTGTCTGAGGTCGTGCATGCGGAACTTCGGCAACCCCGCGCGCTGTAACGCCTTTTCCAGATAAAAGTTCAATGTTGCCGGATAATACGGTGCTCCGTCAATTCGGCAAAACACGAGTCCCTGGTCCGAATAGGCTTTTCCCTTCGCTATCCGCTCGTCGCAATCGTGCTGCTGCTGCAGTCGATGCTGGCGAAGAACGGCAACGCCCTCGTCGAGCAAAGGTACAATTCGTCTTGATTTCTTCGTCTTCGGTTCGGAAAACTGGGCAGTTTTGGTACGGCTTTTCACCCAACTGCGCTGGATAAAGATGGTCCGGTTGTCCAGATCANNTACCCCAGCAACTCCCCCCGCCTCATCCCTGTAGAAATCAGGATGAAAAATGCGGGGAACAATGGGTCTTCCCGGTTAGCCGTCAAAAAGGTCTTGATCTGCTCCGGCGACATCGGCAGGATTTCCTTACGCGTTTTCTGGGGCAGCGACACATTGTGCGATACATTTTTATAAATGACATCCTCGCGGACCGCCTGTTCCAACGCCGCATGGCAGATGCGATGAATCAACTGGATCGTTCGTGCCGACAATCCGCCCTTGGCATCGTCTCTGCCGTTTTCGAGCTTTTCACGATACAGCGTTTGCAGGTGCGAAGCCCGAAGGTCCTTCAGATTGATCTTGCCGAGCGCGGGATTGATGTGGGTGTCCACGGCCCATTTATAGTTTTCCCAGGTCGTCAGTCGGTTCTTGATCTTGACATGGTTCTCCAGCCAGTGATTCAGCCAGTCACCAAATTTTACCCGGGACTCCTGCAGGGGCTGCCCACGCTCATACCGCTCAATCACCTGTTCGAGTTTCTTCCACGCTTCTCGCTCCGATTCGCCGTAAACAGCCGGCCTGATCTCTCTGCCGGTTTCGGGGTTATATCCCAGCATCACCCTTCCTTGGTACAACCCATTTTTGAACTTGCGGACGCTGCCCTTCGGCACTTTTTTCAACATTGATAATCGCCTTCTTTTGCCACATGATAGGCCCTGGAGCCTCCGCAAGTCTTATACCCGAATACAGCGACCCTTTTATTGATCGCAGTTGACGCTCCCTTTCTGGCGGGAAATCCAGCCTTTCAATTCATCACGGTTGACGCGAATCTTGTGATGGCCGATCCTGACCGCCGGGAAATCGTTGCGATGCACGAGTGAGTAGGTGGTCCACTTGCCCATTTGAAGTATTTCGCTCACCTGATCGACATTCAACATCAACGGATATTCTTCCCATCGCTTGACTTCGTTCATTGTTCTTCCTCCGTTCTTTTTTTCTTGCAGACGTCCCCGCCGTCGCGGCCTTTAGGTTTCCATGGCGACGAATCGTTTGACTTCTGTTTATATTTAGTTTAACCTTGATTCGCAAGTTGTAAAACACCATTTTTCAGCCTATTTTTAAGATTATTGGAGGGTTTCATGAAAATACCGGTAACGCCGAACCAAAAATGGCAAAAATATTCGAAGTATGAGATTAAGCCTTTAATGTCGTTGTTTCGCAGTAAATCAAAGGAAATCCAGCGGCATCAGGAAATCCCGTTAATCAGGCAGCATCTCGACGATGCCGTCATTGTTTCCTCCGAAGGGGCTTCCCCGGTAGAATTCACGCTGTTTAAAACACCCTCTCTCTACATGCATTTCTGTGCTTGCTGGGATCAAGACGGAGTTTTGGACAAAAGGCGCCTGTCCCACTTTGTCAATGCATTTGGCATTCCGCATCTGTCGATGGCCGCCGGGTTATCGTATGCTATCGACCAAGTTGCCCCCTATGATGCAAAACTTGGCGACAGCGGGTTTACACAAAATAAAGAAGAGATTCGCCAAATTCTTGAACTTGAAGCGAATCTCCAGTTCATTCTTGGCATTCCAGAACTCACTTTCGTATCGACGATGGCCCTGTGGCGCACGGACCTCCACCACTGCCTGATGCTGTTTGATGCGCTCCGTACCAAGCAAACTGATGAACTGACGGCCATCGTGCATAACTACGGCAGCGTTCAGCAGCTTAAGGCATTTTGCGCCGCCTGCGGGTACGACCTGTACGCCGGTCGATCCGATCAGACGTACAGAATTGCCTGGCACAGCCTGTTCATGCGATTGGCCGGCCATATCGACCGAATTGCGCCGCGTCCCGTCAAAGTCAACCCCGGCAACCCCTACGACAGCCAACTCATGCCAGAATACAGAGCGCCGGATCTTCTCGCCGAGATGTGGCTGCATTTTTATCTTGACATCACTGGCGACGGGGTATCCTTTAAAACCTGCAAGTACTGCGGGAAAATGTTTAAAGCCAACAATTCCCGCCGCGACTTTTGCCCCCCTGATGCGTGGGGCGGCGGTGTATCCCGCTGCAAACACAACTGGGACCGCCAACAAACACTTCGCAAAAAGNNGCCCGCAGACTGACGTATTTTCCTTCGCCACAAATGACGTGGTCCAACACTGCAATATCCATGATGCGGCCCGCCTCGACCAGTTTCTTGGTCAGCACAATGTCCTCGGGGCTCGGCGTCGGATCGCCGCTGGGGTGATTGTGAACAATGATAACCGAAGCCGCGTTGACCAGTATCGCCCGTTGAAAAACGTCGCGGGGGTGGATGATCGACGCATTGAGCGAGCCTGTGCTGATGGTAAATACGCCAATGATCTTGTTCTTGGTGTCCAGCGCCAGCATCATTGCCGTTTCCACGACCGCATCGGCGTACTCCGCCGCGATAATTTTATGGACATCCTCCGGATCATGAATATGATTCACGCCGGTGCGCGAACTGCCTTCGCGTACCAAGGCCACCTTATACCTAGGCAGTCGATACCCCATGGTCAACCCTCCCTTAAAATTTAGTTTTCGAAAACCAAAAAGCCGGCAGAGGGTTTGATCGTCCCCAGCCGGCTTCACCGTTCACTTATCTTCAAGCAGTTTTTCTGGTTACTTTATCTTGGCAACCCATACACAACGGCCGCTTAAATCGCATCGTCGATACCTTCTGCACTCCAGCCGTGATGCTTGCACCGCATTCACTGCAGGCCATTGGCGGCTCCGGCAACTTCGGTTTCGGTGTATCCGACGCCATCCTCTGATCAACCGAGCTGTCTGCCTCGGGATCATCGCCGGTTGCGATGGCGAGCGTCATGAGCCACGCGTATTTCAGCGACGCCGTGCACGCTTTCATACTTGCCTTATCTCCCGGGTCCTGGCCGCTGCCGAGCCCGGAGCAGACCATGCTCTCGCCGGAGTCGGCGTCAATCAGAGTGAGCGTCGTCCGCACCGTCGCCAGCCGTTCGACGTTTCCTTTTGCCGTCGTCACTTCGCGCAGGTCAATCAGTTCGGCTTGGGCGGTGACTGCGACGCCATGCTTCACCAGTGATGCGTTTACCTTTTCGAGCACGTCGGCCGCCGTAGCGTATTTGTACCGATGGAAGTCGTTGGTGCCAGACTTTTGGACGTAAGCACAATCATTCATAACTTGCACGAGTTTTTTCGCGATTGCCTTCATTTATGCCGCCTCCCATTCCTTCGCTTTCAGGGACTGTGCATAATCGCAAGCGCCCCGAACCTCACAGAAATCCCGGCATTTGCGATCCCCTTGCCAACGTTCATTACTTCGGCAAGTTCCAGGAATGCGGCCTGTCCAAAGGGCTTCGAACAGGCGTCGGGACTTGAGTTTGAAATAGCGTTCAATCCAGCGATCCGAAATCCGGTTGATCTCGATCAGATAGCCACCCCGGTCGATGCCGCGACGACTCGCCACTTCCAGGCCCGCATCGCGGACCAGCAGTTGCACAACCATACGCCCCACCGGAAAGCCCTCACTTTCCAGCAAATATCGGTATGCGTTCAGTTGAATCGCCCATTCGCGGACGTCNNTTGTACACTTCGCCAGTTTCGATGTCGACGGCTTCGAGCCCCAGTGCCTTCAACGCCTTATACGATCCGACCGTCTTCAGGTCCGCAAGTGTCGGGACGCCGTCACCCAGAACATCGCCGTAGAGGTCAATTTGGCCGCAGAATGTGTCGCAGTGGAATCGGGCTTCGGATAGGAAAGCCTCCGCCTGTCCTGCGTGGGCGGCGTGCACGGCG
>DCTI01000004.1:829-1131 GCA_002329525.1 Negativicutes bacterium UBA1444 | reverse complement strand
GTGCCGATGATGAGCTCGGTGACCGACGGCTGGCGGAGTTTACGGCGTGTCGATGCCGCAATCGCCGATAAGGTTGGATGCAGAAGGCATCGTGTTCCCTCCTGGCAACTCGCGAGGCACTTCCGAATCGGCACTTCGTTGCCGCTGGGGCAGATAAATTTTGTTGCGGGCATGGTCAGGCAGCCTCCTTCCGTATCAGTTTTGCTTTGCCGAAAATATCCAGTGGATCAGGCCGTTCGCCGGTTTTCATGAGGACGTCGATCAAGCCGGTTGCCAGCGTCGCCGCCTGCTGGCCGGACAGG
>DCTI01000004.1:0-806 GCA_002329525.1 Negativicutes bacterium UBA1444 | reverse complement strand
GCTTGTACGCCAAACATGAGCTGAAAAACATTCGCTTCCCCTCCTTTTTTACGCCGCCATCGGCCGCATCGGCATTCGCGATTCCGGCAGCATTCTTCCGCCAATGGTCTGGAGTTCCACCCGCCGCTGGACATTTTCGGCTTCTTTGGCCGCTTCGGTGACCGCGTTGACCAGGCCCCAGGTCGACAGGTCCTGCCCAGCCACGTATTGGCGCAGCACTCTTTCACCCTCTTCTTTAGTCAGTTGGAACCGTTTCGTCAGCTTCTCCACCGCGTCCTCGGGCGCATCCATCACCGGCGATTGCGCGGCGATCTGCAGGCGATGCAGGATGGTCGGCAAACGGCGATTGTCTGCCGTATTACGGACCACATCGCCATATTCCAACCAGACTTCGCGGTCACTCGGGAGCTTGGTGAGGTCATCGATGCGTTTGCCCAGATGAATCNNTACGGTCGGGCCATCGGCTTCGGTCACGACGAGGCCATTGCTGCACACTAACCGGTGGATGAATGCCCACGCCGCCAAACTGCCCATGCCGACCTCGCTGTTGGCAAGCATCACCCCGTAGCGGACCGGATCACCGGGCTTCACGTATCCCTGCGCCGACTGAAATACAAGCGACAAATGCAGATGCGTCTCGGTAAGGAAAGCCTCATTCAGTTTGGCATCCGGCAGCTGCGCCAGCATCGGCAGAACGGTTCCGAGGAATGCGTAATTGTCGAGAATTCGATAGTTCGATGACAATACTGCCCTGCAGTTTGGACCGATGGTTCGGATAAGCCGCTTCTCGTTGGACCTCCGAAACA
>DCTI01000141.1:360-5090 GCA_002329525.1 Negativicutes bacterium UBA1444 | reverse complement strand
GGATTTCCCACTCCAAAAGTCTTGTCGAACTGGGTGAACGTAAAGAAATTCCGGTGAAACCTTACAAAAAGGATCCCGCGAAATATTTCGTAGTGCCGGCGAATCAGCGGCCGAAGCGTCCTTTGATCGAAAACCGTTTGGCACGCTTGGCCGAATATGCGGACACCTTTTCCGGCAACCGCGTGGAAGGGAACGGTCAGGATTTTGCGGTCATCACCAGCGGTCCGGGCTATCTCTATGCCCGGGAGGCGCTGGGCGACCGGGCGACCTACCTAAAACTCAGTATGACCTGGCCTCTGCCGGAAAGGTTGATTCGTGATTTTATCGGCAAACATGACAAGGTCTATCTGATCGAAGAAGGGGAGCCCTTTCTGGAGGAACAGATCAAGGCCTTGGGTCTGCCGGTGATTGGCAAGGAGATCTTTCCCCGGATTGGTGAGCTGAGCGCCGCCATTATCCGCGAAAAATTGTTGGGAGTTCGCCTGCCGCTGCTGCAGGTGGATTGCACGGAAGTGCCGGGACGGCCGCCGGTGTTGTGTGCGGGCTGTCCACACCGCGGCGTGTTCTCCGTAATCACGAAACTGGCGGACGTAATCACGAGTGACATCGGTTGTTATTCGTTGGGTTACATGCCCCCCTTGAGCGCCGGCGACACCTGTATCGACATGGGCGCCAGCATACCCAATGCAGTGGGGTTCTCGAAAGTTCTGCCCGACCGAAAAATCGTCGCCACCATTGGCGATTCGACCTTTTTACACTCCGGAATCACCGGTTTGATTGATGTGGCCTACAATCGAGCACCGGTTACGGTCGTAATCCTGGATAACAGCATTACCGGCATGACCGGCCATCAGCAAAACCCAGCGACCGGTTTTGATATTTCCGGCAACCCGGCGCCGCAGGTTCACATCGAAGAACTCGTCAGGGCCTGCGGGATCACCAAGATATGGATCGTTGACGCCTATGACCTGCACGCGATGGAATCCGCTTTGCGGGAAGCGTTGGACGCCCGGGAGCCGGCGGTCATCATTGCGCGCCGCCCCTGCATGCTGATCCTGCGCAATCCGGATCGGGAAGTCTATGAAGTGGCAGTTGATTCCTGCAAACTTTGCCGTTCCTGCCTGAAAATCGGTTGTCCAGCCATTGAGCTGAAGGAAGGCCGGATTCGCATCGAAGCCAAAATGTGCGCCGGGTGCGGAGTTTGTCAACAAGTCTGCAAGTTCCAGGCTATCCGGAAAGCAGGTGAAAAAAATGACTGAGAACATCAATGTCCTCATTGTCGGCGTGGGCGGACAGGGAACCCTGTTTGCGGGGAAAGTGATCGGTGAGGTTGCCGAAGCAAGCGGCCTGTCGGTGAAACAGTCGGAAGTCCACGGCATGGCGCAGCGTGGCGGCAGTGTGGTAACTTATGTCCGGATTGGGGAACAAGTCGTTTCGCCGCTCGTTGAAAAAGGGGAAGCGGATATCATCGTATCCTTCGAACAATTGGAGGCATTACGCTGGATTGAGTTCTTAAAGCCAAACGGGACCGTCATCGTGAACGAACAGATGATTTCGCCGATGCCGGTCATTATTGGCGCCGCCAAATATCCCACCGACATCTTTGAGCGACTGGAACGAGCCGGTGTCAAAATGGTGCGGGTGAATGCCGTGGAAATGGCCGCCCAATGTGGGAATCCCAAGGCGGTCAACATCGTGCTGTTGGGAATGCTGGCCAAGCGCTTGCCGATGTCGCAGGAACTATGGCTTGGCGCCATAGCGGATCAAAGCCCGGCAGCTTTTAAGGTCGCGAATCTTGAAGCATTTAATAAAGGATGGAATATTGCTTGAGTATGCCGAAATTTCGGGGAGTTTTTTTTGACTTGGACGGAACGTTGTTGGATACTACGCCCCTGATCGTCCAATCGTTCCAGTATGCTTTTCAGACTCATTACCAACGGGCAGTTACCCTGGAAGATATTCAACCCTACATGGGAAAGCCTTTGCGGGCGGCCATGGAAGTCATGGCGCCGGGAGAAGAAGATGCGGTGATTGCAACCTATCGCGCGTTCAATAATCTGCATCACGATCAGCTGGCCGGCGTTTTTGACGGCGTGCCCGAAGTGATCCGCTCCCTTTACGCGGCCGATGTCAAACTAGCCATCGTTACCTCCAAAACATCGAGCATGGCCCGACGCGGGTTGCGGCTGTTTGACCTGGAACAATATTTTTCGGCAGTCATTGGCCTCGAGGAAACAGTCCGTCACAAGCCGGAACCGGAGCCAGTTCTGACCGCCCTGCAGGCGACCAATCTTTCCGCGGCCGAATGCATTATGGTCGGTGACAGTTCCCATGATTTGCTGAGCGGACGAAGCGCCGGACTCAAAACCGCCGCCGTCCGCTGGAGCCAGGTTCCCTGGGTTGACCTGCTGACCGTGAATCCCGACTACGTCCTGGAAACCATGACTGACCTTTTGCAAATTGTACTGCCAACATCCAAGGAGGGCTGACCTTGAACATCGCACCGACGCTGGCTGTCATCGGCGGTACCGGAGTCTATGACCCCGCCATGCTGACCGAAATATCCGACGTGGTCGTTGCCACCCCTTACGGTGAGGTATCCTGCCAGACGGGGTTGCTGGCCGGCCGAATGGTCGCCTTTATTCCCCGGCATGGACGGCATCATTCCATTCCGCCGCATTTGATCAATTACCGGGCCAACATTTGGGCGCTGAAAAAGCTGGGAGTTAGAAAAATCCTCGCCACGACGGCTGTCGGTTCCCTGAATGTCGCGATGAAACCCGGTGACCTGGTCGTGCCGGACCAACTGCTTGACTTTACCAAATCGCGCGTTTCCACATTTTACGAGGGGGGCGCCCCNNCCGGGGCGTAGTGCATGTGGATATGACCATGCCATATTGCAGCAGTTTGCGGCAAACGGTGATTGATGCAGCTGTGCAACAGAACCTGCCCGTTCATAATGGCGCCTGCTATGTCAGCACGGAAGGTCCCCGTTTCGAAACTGCCGCCGAAATCAAAGCCTATGCGATGCTGGGCGGCGACCTGGTGGGAATGACCGGTGTTCCGGAGGCGGTTCTGGCCAGGGAAGCGGAGATTTGTTATGTCTCAGTCTCCATGGTCACCAATTTTGCGGCCGGCATCAGTCCGACTCCGCTGACACACGCCGAAGTCGTCGATACCATGAAACAAAACGCCGCCAACATTCGCGCGTTGCTGCACCAGACGATTGTTACCGCCGTCCCGGCGGAGGATTGCGCCTGTCAGCATGCGCTGCGGGAATTTGGCGGGTTCAGGCTCTGATATGGAAATGCCGGATACTTTGCGTTGGCACGACGGCGTCCTGATCCTGTTGGACCAGACCCGGCTGCCGCTGAATGAGTCTTATATCCACTGCCGTGACTATCGCCGGGTTGCGGAAGCCATCAAGCGTCTGGAAGTACGGGGCGCTCCCGCCATCGGCGCGGCGGCGGCCTTCGGACTGGTTCTGGGCGCTTATGAACTGGTTCGGACCGGTCAGCCGATGCGGCTTGAGCTTTCGCAAANNCGTTGACGGCAACCCGGCCGACCGCTGTAAATCTCAGTTGGGCCATCCGCCGGATGATGCGAGTCGTTGAAGAAGCCGACACGCAGCTCCTGGATGCCGAACTGGCTGCAATGTTGGAAGCGGAGGCCCAACGGATCGCCGAGGAAGACCGGGCCATGAACGTTCAAATTTCCCGGCATGGCGCCACCTTGTTTTCGACGCCGGTTTCCATACTGACGCATTGCAATGCCGGCGCGTTGGCCACGGTCGCAGTAGGAACCGCGCTCGGCGTCATTGGGCAGGCCTGGCGGGATGGCCACGTCACCGGTGTATATGCCGACGAAACCCGCCCGTTACTGCAAGGAGCGCGTTTGACTTCGTTTGAACTTGCTCGGCAGGGGATTCCGGTCACCCTGATTACCGACAATATGGCGGCCTGGGTCATGAAAACCGGCCGGGTGCAGGCCGTGATCGTCGGCGCCGACCGCATCGCCCGCAATGGGGATGTCGCCAATAAAATTGGCACCTATGGCTTAGCCGTATTGGCGAAAGTTCATAATATCCCTTTTTATGTGGCCGCACCGACCTCCAGTTTTGATTTTTCGTTGCCGGATGGAACCGGCATCCCGATCGAAGAACGCCAACACGAGGAAGTGTTTGGTTTTGGCGGGATCCGGACGGCACCGTCGTCCATCAATGCTTTCAATCCGGCATTTGACGTCACACCGGCGGATCTGGTGACCGCCATCATCACGGAATCCAGCATTTTGCGACCTCCCTACGAAGTCTCGATTGCCGGCCTGATCACAACGAAACCTGAGGGGGAACTATCATGAAATCAATCATCCGGGATCCCAAGCTGGCGCCGCAGGGCTGGGATAAAATTCACTGGGTCATGGAACACATGCCGGTGCTGAACAGCCTGAACGAGGAGTTTGGCAGAACCAAACCGCTGGCTGGCGTCAATATGGTGGTGACCGTTCATTTGGAAGCCAAGACCGCTTATCTGTGCATGGTCCTGAAGAACGCCGGGGCCAATGTGGCGGTGACCGGCAGCAATCCGCTGTCGACGCAGGACGACGTCGCTGCGGCGTTGGTGAAATACTACGGCGTGCGTACCTATGCCATCAAAGGCGAGGATACCGTCACGTATTACGATCATATCGATGCGGCTATCGATCACCTGCCGCAGATCACCATGGACGAC
>DCTI01000141.1:0-301 GCA_002329525.1 Negativicutes bacterium UBA1444 | reverse complement strand
GCAGCCATGGCGGCCGATGGCGAGCTCAAATACCCCATCGTAGCCGTCAATGATGCGCACACTAAGCACTTCTTCGATAACCGCTATGGAACCGGTCAGTCCACGCTCGATGGTGTGGTGAGGGCCACCAACCGCCTGCTTGCCGGGCGCACACTGGTAGTCAGCGGTTATGGATGGTGTGGCAGGGGCGTGGCGCTTCGTGCCGCGGGTATGGGCATGCAGGTGATAATCTGCGAGGTCGATGCACTCAAGGCGCTCGAAGCCCACATGGACGGCTATCGTGTGATGCCGGCGGCGCAGG
>DCTI01000153.1 GCA_002329525.1 Negativicutes bacterium UBA1444 | reverse complement strand
AGGATTTGAACCTCCGACCCCCTGCTCCCAAGGCAGGTGCTCTACCAAACTGAGCCACGCCCCGTCGATGCGAAAGTTATTGTACTACACAATGTTCGGGAATGTCAAGTGAAAATGCGGGCTGATGCAGTATAGAATGCTGGTTTTCCCGGTTCAGCGGCCGATTCTTGCGGCAGCTCTCTCCCGGACGACTTCTGGATCTATTTTTACGCGTGCCACATCCGTCTCGATCGCAACTTTGGCCACAGCCGCAGCCACGGCAGGAGCCACCCGAGGATCAAACGCATCCACCACCACAAAATCATCGCGCAGCTCTTTTTCCGGCAACAACTCGGCGATCGCATAGGCGGCAGCCAATTTCATCTCTTCGTTGATCTTTCTGGCCCGGACATCCAGCGCGCCACGGAATATACCAGGAAAAACCGTAACGTTGTTTGTCTGGTTCGGCGCATCGGAACGTCCGGTGCCGACAACTCTGGCGCCTGCCTCCTTGGCGTCGGGATACATGATTTCCGGTACAGGATTCGCCATGCCCAGAACAATTGAATCTTTGGCTAAGCTACCAACAATATCCTTGGTAAAAACGCCCGGGCCGGAGGCGCCAATCAACACATCTGCTCCTCTGGCGATCTCCGGCAACTTTCCGGTCAATTTTCCCGGGTTGGTCATTTGCGCCAGCTGCGCCTGCACCCGGTTCAACCCAGGCATCCCGTCGTACAAGGCTCCCGCCATATCCACCATGATCAGGTTTTTGGCGCCGGCATTCACCAATAAACGGCCAATGGCCGAACCCGCCGCACCGGCGCCATTCATCACAATTCTAGCCGTAGCCAGATCCTTCCTAACCAGCCGCAATCCGCCCAGAACGGTGGCCAAGGCCGCAATGGCAGTGCCATGTTGGTCGTCATGAAATACGGGAATATTCATTTGTTCGATGAGGGTGTCTTCAATGTCATAACACTTGGGGGAAGAAATGTCTTCGAGATTAATCCCGCCAAAAGTTGGTTCCAGCCGTTTCACCGTTTCGATAAATTTTTCCGGATCTTTATCATCCAGACAAATTGGAATGGCATCCACGTCACCAAAGGTTTTAAACAACAGGGCCTTTCCTTCCATCACCGGCATGGCGGCAACCGGACCAATGTCCCCCAACCCGAGGACACGCGTCCCGTCAGTCACGATCCCTACCATATTGCCCCGGCAGGTCAGTTCAAAAGAAAGATCTGGATCGGCCTTGATGTCTTTGCACGGCTCCGCTACACCGGGTGTGTAGGCAATGCTGAGGTCTGTGCGTGTGGCCAAGGGAACCTTAGCCCGGATTTCCAGTAAACCGTGGGCTTTACGACGCATTTTTAGCGCTTCTTCACGAATATCCATCTTCATCCCTCAGCTTTCGTCATATTCGTTCAATCGGCACAATGCTCGCGAACGTTGAATTAACATATTCTACATCGGTGTCAAAACTCCTTCAGCATATGCTAATTAGCCGGGGTAATATTTCCTTTCGTTCAGAAACCAATTCCAGAATGCCGCAAGTCGGACTTGCACCCCGTCGGGGCAGAGCCGTGCTACCGGGATTAAAAAGTAACAAGCCTGATTCTTGCGCTACAAACGATTGATGGGTATGGCCGAAAACAACAATATCCACTTCAAAGNNAAACAGCCCAGTCCCGCAACTCCGTCAAATCGTATTTTACGCCGTAACGATGTCCATGCGTCAGCCAAAGCCTATAGCCCCCGACATCGACGAATTCATCGGGCTTGGCATTGATTCGGCCGTCGCAGTTGCCCGCGACCGCAATGACCTCCAGGTTTGTGAGACACGCCAAGATGGCTCCATCCCGGTAATAATCACCGGTATGGAGCCATAAATCAACGTTTCCCGCTGCCTGAACCGCGCGTTTTATGGAATATGAATCGCCATGGGAATCCCCCATGATGCCGATCCGCATATCTATCAACCTTCTTTGGCTGCCTGCACAAGTTGTTGTTTGAACGCCTNNCGCGTTGCCACGATGGCTGACAAGATTTTTTTCCGCCAGCGTCATTTCCGCCAGGGTTTTTCGCTGGTCCGGCATGAGAAATAAAGGATCATACCCAAAACCGCCAGTGCCCCGCGCCTCAAAAAGAACGATCCCTTCACAAACACCTTCCGCCAGCATCAAACTGCCGTCCGGTCCTGCCAGCGCCAACACGCTGCGAAATCTTGCGGTCCGTCGCTGCATCGGAATGCCGGTCAGTGCGNNTCTTCGTCGCTGGCCTGTTCCCCGGCATAGCGCGCTGAATAAACGCCGGGAGCGCCATCCAGCGCATCCACTTCCAGGCCCGAATCATCGGCCAGGCAGTATTCCCCGGTGTGTTGACAGTAATATCGGGCTTTGAGGATGGCATTTTCCTGAAATGTCGTTCCGGTCTCTTCCGCATCCGGAATCGTCTGATCCGACAGTCCAGTTACACAATAAGGCAAATCGGCCAATACCGCCTGGATTTCGCGGATTTTTCCGGAATTCCGGCTACCCACTACAATCTTGTTCATATTATCCCNNTATCCCCCGATACGGTGCGCCAACAGCCCGAGAATATCGCGCTGCATCTGCATTAATTGCCGAATTCCCGCTTCACCCAATCGCAATAATTCCGCCAGTTCCAGTTTGTTGAACGGTGCTTTTTCGCCGGTTCCCTGCACTTCGACAAAATCACCGGCGCCCGTCATGACCAAATTCATATCAACAATCGCTGTGGAATCTTCCGCATAACACAAATCCAGCGCGGGCCCCTCCGGCAACACGCCGACGCTGACCGCGGCCAGAAAATCACGCACGGGAAAAGGCTTCGCATCATCAAAGCCCATTTTTGTCATGGCATCCACCAGGGCCACAAAAGCACCGGTGATGGAAGCGGTTCGGGTTCCGCCGTCCGCCTGGATGACATCGCAATCGATCCAAACAGTTCGCTCCCCCAAGGCCGACAAATCGACAATGCTGCGCAGCGAGCGGCCGATCAGCCGCTGAATTTCGTGCGTGCGGCCGGTCAACTTTCCCTTGGCCGCCTCCCGCTGGTTCCGCGTGCCGGTGGATCGCGGCAAGAGTGAATATTCGGCGGTTACCCAGCCACTGCCGCTACCCTTGAGAAACGGCGGCACCTTTTCCTCCACGCTGGCGCTGCACAATACCCGGGTGTCTCCTACCTCGATCATCACCGACCCTTCGGCGAATTTCAGGTAATTTCGGGTCATGGTAACCGGGCGCAACTCGTCAGTCGCCCGCCCATCAACTCTTAACATTTTACTTTCCCCCATCTCTTTCAATATAGACGCTGCCCAAGCGTATTTCAGTGTCCGCCACTTTTTTCCCAGGCGTGGATCGCGCAACCGATGGCACCATTCAGTTGCGGCTGAGCCGGCACCACGACCCGGGTGTTGATTTCCTTCTGTAACCAATGCGCGATCGCCGGTCCTAGGGCAACCCCGCCGGTGAAAACCGTTGTTTCACTCGCCAACGACAAAAGCATCGGTTTGATTCGGCGAAAGATCGAATAATTGACGCCGGCAGCCAACCGGGAAACGGGGATTCCTTCGACAATCTTGCCGATCAACTCCGACTCGCCGAATATCGCACAAGTAGCGGACAACTCCACCGGTTCTTCGTAGTGTTTGCTCAGTTCATCCAGCGAAATTCCCAATACCGCCGCCATGTTTTCCAGATAACGTCCTGTGCTGGCTGCACACTTGTCATTCAGTAAAAAATCATCCATTCGGCCGCCCCGTACCCGAATCACCTTGCTATCCTGACCGCCCAGGTCGAGCAGCGTAAAATCGGTCAGGCCAGTTTGCCATACCGCGCCCAGCATGTGCGCCTTCAATTCGGAAATGATTTCGGCGTCAACAATGGTGAGCGAGTTCCGTCCATAACCGGTCACAGTGACGCTCGTTGGCGTTTCCGTCAGCAATGCGCCAAAATCCACGGCAAAACCCGCATTGCTGTGCTTGCCGCAGGTTTTATAAAACCGGGCGGTTTCGACAATTTTTTCTTCCCGGACTTTTTGTCCGTCATGCAGCACTATTTTCACGGCGCGGCTGCCCAAATCCATTCCGCAGAACACTATTATCCCTCACTTCAACATTTCGATAAATCCATCCACGCGCAATCGGGTCCGCGCATCCATGCAGCCCGGTTTGTCGCCCTCAATCGTCAAAATCGGCACCTTCAATTGTCGTCGTACAATCATATCTTCAATCTGTCGGTAGCAAAAGCTTTGCACATAATGGATCACGCCGTCCAACTGCCGGCGATCGACTTCCGCCTGGATATCGGCCAACCGGCCGAAAATTCCATAGGGGTACGTATAGCGGCGATATTGTTCGACAATATCGGGGTCGTCATAGGGCATGGCAAACTGGCGCTGCACTTCATTAAACACCACTCGCGCCCCTTGACTTTCCAAATAGGAATACAGATCGGTGAAAATCGGCGGCACGCCAATATAGCCGAGACGTAATTCGGAACTTCTTGCCGGCAGGCCGGCTGTTTTACGCAAAAAATCGTCGACGTCCGCCTCGAACCGAGCCGGATCACTGTTAAAGTCGCTGCAGCTCACCTGAAATAGATGGTTGTCCAGTCCGCCCACCTTGTTTTCCTTCCAGGTCAGTCGATCAATTTCCGCCACCTTGCGTCGAATCCGGTCGGCATCCCGTTTTTGCCGGAGGACGGCCGCCCAGTCGGCAGCCAAGGCCCCCGCCAATTTTTCCATTTGCAACCGCAATAGATCCGCGTCCCGGTCGAAAGGATACGCGAAGGGAATGACCTGAACGCCGGCCAGTTGCCAGGTTTCCATCAATGCGTGCGTATTGCTGCAGTCGCCCTGGGTTACGGCAATGACCGCATCCACGCAGTCCGTTCCCACCACCGTGGAATATAGTCCTTTGATCCAGCCGCAAATATTTCGCGGATATCCGTCGTCCTCGGCCGCCTCCACCCGGCGCACCGGCTCGGCGCCCGTAATGAAAACATTATTTAAGTCTACTGGAACATGCCCCCCCGCCAAAATGATCTCCACGGGAACAGTGGTGGTCATGCCAATTCGAGCCAAACCGTTCACTCTCCTCCATTGGCCCAGCATATAGACACCGTCGATTTCACAACCCCGACGTTATAAAAAAGGGATAGCCACGCGCTATCCCCGGGTTGCGGCCACCGCGGCCGCGTAGTTCTTAATGATCACGATCGGCGTTTGCTGATTGGCATTTCCAAACGGATTGTCAATCAGGATCCGTGACAATTCATGGGGATCCAGCCCGTCGGAGACACCAAGAACCGCCGCTCGTTTCAAATCATTCACATCTGCGACTGCCGCGCCGAAGCAGCCCAGCCGTTCTTTTATCTTTTCGGCCACCTTGACCGGCTCTTTAGGGCCGAATACCAGCACCTTGTCAAATGGCGGCATCGTACCGGTCACATCGTCGATCAGCGCGGCCTGCTCGCCGGCCAGTTTGTAAAACATGCCCGAGTTGCCGAACACCTTGGCAATGCCGCCGACAATAAAGGCCATCAGCACCCGCAGGGTTCCTCCCTCATCCATCGTGCACTGCATTCCGCACGGACTGGAGCAACTGGAATCGACGTGAATGAACCGGCTCAAGATCATTGCCAGCAAACTAGGATTCATCTCTTCCGGGCGGCGGTAGCGCCCCTGTGTAATCGCCACGACGCTTTCCGCTACCGAAACCACATCTCCGGGGCCAATTTGCGGTCCGGCATATTTTTCGATCACATCCGCTATGTCGTCCCGCTTGGTGACAATATGCGTTTTCACCGGTATCAGTTCAATCATACCCTGTCCCACTTTTACGCCTCCACCTTTTGCGTCCCGGCGGTCTGCATTGCCTGCTGGAATTCCTCCAAAGGCACCTCCAGCAAAACCTTGGCCATATACCAATCCGTTCTGCCGATCACCTGATAGACAATATTTAACGGCAAATCCACCATGTGGTCCATCGCTGCCTGAATATCGCCACCATGGGCATCAAACCGCAAATAAACCAACGCGACGTCGTTATCCCCTTTATCCGACGGAAACAAAGCCGCTTCCCAATATCCATCATCGCGCGGGCTGGAGGCCGCCGTCACCTTCGTGGTCAGTTCCGCTGCCGAATACTGCTCGTACGGCAGCCAAGGGCGGGCAAAGACATCCACCACTGTGCCCTGCTGCGAACCGCGGTTACGGAACGGCAGGCGGAAGGAAAACGTTGCCGTGTCGGCGGCAACCGACTCAAGAACCAGTTTGGATCGTTTCGACGCATCAAAATAAAAATCCGCGTCTCCCTGCTTCCAGATGAATAAAGCCACAGCCAACAAAATCAACCCGCACAACGCCAGAAAATACCCCAAAAATACCAGCACTACGCCACGCCTCCATCTTCAGCCTGCCGCAAAGCATTAATACGATCGTAATAGAGTTGCGGCAATCGGATAATTCGTCCGTCCATATTGGTAAACACGTTTTGCGTCGCCCCTTCGGCCAGCAAAACATCATCGGCATCCCGCAGAACGCGATAGGAAAAACATAACTTTGCCCTAGAAAACTCGCTCAATGTCGCTTCAACACGAATGATCTCGTCGAAATGCGCTGACTGCCGATACTTGCATTGCACTTCGACAATCGGAAATACGATTCCCTGGGCGATCAATTCCGGCAAAAGAACATTGGCTGCCCGCAGATATTCGACCCGGGCCATCTCAAACCAACGCAAATAGTTGGAATGGTGAACAACCCCCATTAAATCCGTCTCGACAAACCGCACCTTGTCCCTTACAGCAATCATCACGTTACCCTTTCATTCCAGCCGCAATCTCGAGGATTCTCGCCACGGCTTCCCGGATGTTGCCGACTAACGGCCGGTTTTCCATGCCGACAATTTCGAAATGGCCCTGACTCACTGGAATGAGTATTTTGCGGGCCGGTGACGCAGCAATTGTCTCCGCCATCGCTGGAGTAATTTCCCCCATCAGGGCATTCGGGATAATGATCCCGATCGGACCGGCAACAATGTCCGCCTGACGCACAGCTACCCGAACGGCGTTTTCACCGGTCGCTCCGCGCGATGCCCCAGCCTTCAGCATGGACTGAGTCGCCCAGGCATTCGCACCGATGCAGGCAAGTTCGGCAGACGCGGGAACCTGTCCGGATAACTGGGATACAAGCTGAGTACCGATGCCGCCGCCCATCCCGTCTATCACCACGATTAGCATGCCGGAATTCCTCCGCTTCTTCTATTGGGTTGACAAACCGATCAGCCCATTCTGAGCATCCTTCAAAATATTTGACCGCTAATGTAAAAAAAGCACGCTTCCGCATGCACGAATGATCAATGGCGCGCCCGGCAGGAATCGAACNNGCTCCGGAGGCCGGTGCTCTATCCCCTGAGCTACGGGCGCATTCATAAAGTTGTCTGTTGCCGGGAGTAATTATAGCATAGGAAATCTCACCTGTCCACCATTGAAATTCTATTAGCAATGAGCGAAACAAGTTTTTACGGCAACAGCATGATATAATGAAAAATACTATGGATGGGAGGAGCAAGAACTTTGCCGAATTTCAAAACATCCTGGCTGCCGCAGCCGTTGTTATTATTGTCACTCAGCCATATGGTCACCGATCTCAGCCAAGGCGCCTTGCCTGTTTTGCTTCCCGCTTTGAAAACAAGCCTCGATCTGAGCTATACGCAAATCGGTGTGATCGTCTTGGTCCAAAACCTGACTTCATCGATCATTCAGCCCCTGTTCGGCATGATTACCGATAAAGTGTCATTGCCCTGGCTGCTGCCGATCAGCATTTTTCTTTCCGGGCTCGGCTTGGCCATTACCGGCTTCATGCCCACCTATACGGCATTATTGTTGTCCGTCATTATCGGTGGCCTGGGCGTCGCCGGATTCCATCCGCAAGCTTCCAAATCCGTTCATTTCGTCAGTTCCGATCAGCTTCGCGGGCGAAGCATGGGTTTATTTTCGGTCGGCGGCAACCTTGGCATGGCTGTTGGCGCTTCATTCATGATGCTGCTCACCACTTTGCCGGGTGGGCTGCATAATTCGGTCTGGTTTGTTATTCCCGCTTCCA
>DCTI01000115.1:2442-4532 GCA_002329525.1 Negativicutes bacterium UBA1444 | reverse complement strand
CTCTGTCCGCATGGTTTCCGAACCGCTCGGAGAGGTTGGAAATCCGCCGCGTGCGGTACCGTATCCGGCGAGTCCACAGAATAAGGAGGTGCAAGAATGTACGCAGTAATTGCAACAGGCGGCAAACAGTATCGGGTGTCCGAAGGCGATGTGATTTTCGTCGAAAAACTGCCGGGCGAAGTGGATGACGCATTGGTATTCACCGATGTGTTGACCGTCGTTCAGGATGGCGAACTCCAAGTCGGCGCTCCCTTCATCGAAGGGGCCAAAGTGACCGGCAAGGTGGTCAAACAGGGTAAAGACAAGAAGATTCTGGTCTTCAAGTACAAATCCAAAGCCAACTACCGCCGCAAGCAGGGTCATCGCCAGCCGTATACGAAAGTTTCGATCGAAAAAATCGAAGCCTAACGCATGATCCGGGTCAGAATCGAACGGGACGCCACTGGTCGGATCCGGGGGTTCGAAGCCAAAGGTCACGCGGGAGCCGGTCCCAAAGGCAACGATATCGTCTGCGCGGCGGTGTCGGTGCTTACCGATTCGGTGTTTCTGGGTCTGGACAGGCATTTGAAACGGCCTCTGGAATGGAGCGCGGACAGCGGCGACATTTCGGTCCGGTTGAAAGATGCCCCCGATGAAATGACGGAAGCGATCCTGGCCACCATGGTTCTCGGGTTGACGGAAATTCAAAAATTATATCCGGACAAACTCCGGATTCTGTAATTAGGAGGTGACACCGATGTTTTTGTTTGATCTGCAGCGTTTTGCCCATAAAAAAGGGGTCGGCAGCTCCCGCAACGGTCGGGACAGCCACTCGCAACGCCTGGGTACCAAAGAGCCGGACGGCAAACTGGTGCCGGCAGGCAGCATTCTGGTCCGCCAGCGGGGTACGCGCTTTCATCCGGGTCGCAATGTCGGGATCGGCAGTGACCACACCCTGTATGCCAAAGTCGCCGGCAAGGTGGCTTTCGAGCGGCGGGGCCGTGATCAGCGCCAAATCAGCATTTATCCGGTGGAACAGGCGCAGTAGGACCATCACGGAGAAAAATATATAAGCGGCTTATATATTGCAAGTGAATCCCACGGTGTTCCGCCGTGGGATTTGTTGCAGTTGCCGGGAAATCTCCGCGAAAGCCTTCCGGGGCACAGGATTTTTTCGGCGGAAGGCGAAATACTATAAGGATAGCCCCGCGCGGACGGGACCTATCCGCATGAAGGAGCAACCATGTTTATTGATCGGGCAAAAATCAGTGTGAAAGCGGGCGACGGCGGCGACGGCATGTCGAGCTTCCACCGCGAAAAATTCGTGGCCAAGGGCGGCCCGGATGGCGGCGACGGCGCCAAAGGCGGCGATATCGTCCTAGTGGCCGACCGCAACATGAACACTCTGCTGGATTTCCGCTACAAAAAGAAGTTCAAGGCGGAGCGCGGCGGCAAAGGGGAAGACAATAACAAATACGGCCGCAAGGCCGACAACGTGACCGTCAAGGTGCCGGTGGGGACGTTGGTGTTCGACGACGACAGCGGCGATTTGCTCGCCGATCTGGTCGAGGACGGACAAACCGTCGTGGCGGCCCGGGGCGGCCGGGGTGGTCGCGGCAACGCCCGCTTCCCCAACAGCGTCAACCGCGCACCGACGTTTGCCGAACATGGCGAACCGGGCGAGGAACGCAAACTGCGCCTGGAATTGAAACTGTTGGCGGATGTGGGCCTGGTCGGCTATCCCAGCGTCGGCAAGTCGAGCATCATTTCCATGGTGTCGGCGGCCCGGCCGGAGATTGCCGCCTATCATTTTACTACGCTGACACCGGTGCTGGGCATCGTCAAGATCGACGCCGACACCAATTTCGTGATGGCCGACATTCCCGGCCTGATCGAAGGCGCGCATGAGGGAAAAGGCCTGGGTTATGAGTTTTTGCGCCACGTCGAACGGACCCGCCTGATCATCCATGTGTTGGACGTGTCGGGACTGGAGGGGCGCGATCCGCTGGCAGACTACCGCAAGATCAACGAGGAACTGGCCGCTTATAGCGAACGGCTGGCCAGCCGGCCCCAGTTGGTGGCCGCCAACAAAATGGACCTGCCGCAGGCTC
>DCTI01000115.1:0-2429 GCA_002329525.1 Negativicutes bacterium UBA1444 | reverse complement strand
GGCGGAACTGCTGGCGACATTGCCCCGCGAAATCGAGCCGGCGATGCCGGTGGCGGTGGCTACCCCCGAAACGGACAACGAATTCACCATCCGGCGTGACGACAGCGGCGCCTTTATCGTCGAAGGCAAGAACATCGAGCGCCTAGTGGCGATGACCCGGTTCCATGACGAGGAGAGCCTGCGCCGATTCCAGAACATCCTGCGTCGCAGCGGGATCGAGGATGCGGTGCGCGAACGCGGCGTCAAGGAAGGCGATACCGTGCGGATTCGCGACATGGAGTTTGATTTCAGCGAGTGACAGGAGGCCTGGGAGATGTTTGACAGGAACCAGTTGCAGGCGGCCCGCCGCATCGTCGTGAAGGTGGGAACCAGCACGCTGACCCATCCCAACGGAAAACTGAATTATTCCCGGATCGAAGGCCTGGTCCGCGAACTGGCGAACGCGGTCAACGCCGGCAAACAGATCCTGCTCGTCAGTTCCGGCGCGGTGGGCGCGGGCATGGACCGGCTGGGCTGGAAGGAAAAACCGAAGACCATTCCCGCGAAGCAGGCGGCGGCTGCCGTCGGTCAGGGCATTCTGATGCACACCTATGAAAAACTGTTCGCCGAATATGGGCAAGTGGTGGCACAAGTGCTGCTGACCCGGGAGGATTCGGTCAATCGCCGTCGCTACGCCAATTCCCGCAATACGCTGCTGACGCTGCTCGACATCGGCGTCATTCCCATCATCAACGAAAATGACGCCGTGTCCATCGACGAACTGAAAATCGGCGACAATGACACCCTGTCGGCGAATGTGGCGGCGATTGTCGACGCCGACCTGCTGATCATTCTGTCCGATGTGGATGGCGTATATTCCGCGAATCCCCAGACCGATCCGCAGGCGCGGCTGCTGCCCGAGATCGCCGAGGTCACGCCCGAAGTGGAGGCGATTTGCGGCGGCGCCGGCACCATGCGCGGCACCGGCGGCATGCTGACCAAGATGGCGGCGGCCCGGATGGCAATGAATTCGGGGATCGTGATGGTCATTGCCTCCGGCGGGCGGGATGGCGTGGTGCAGTCAATTCTCGACGGCAAGCCGATCGGCACTTTGTTTCCGCCCCGGCAGAACCGCTTGCAGTTCCGCAAACGTTGGTTGGCCTTCGGTGCCCGGATCAAGGGGCGCCTGACAGTGGACAAAGGCTGCGCCCAGGCTCTGCTGTCAAACGGTTCCAGCCTGTTGGCCGCCGGGATCAAGAGCGTGGACGGCAGTTTCGAACAGGGCAGCACCGTCAGTATCGTCAATCCGGATGGCTGGGAGATCGCCCGGGGGCTGGTCAACTACAGCACCGACGACGTGCGGAAGATCATGGGCGCGCATACGCATGAGATCGCGGAAATTTTGGGGCACAAGCCCTACGATGAGGTCGTGCACCGGGACAATCTGGTCCTGTTGAGCCGACACGAAACGGAGGAAGCGAAATGTTAACGAGAAGAATGGATTTGACCATCAGTACGAACAAGCTGGAACAATCGCGGGATTTTTACCGGGACTACCTGGGCTTCGAGCTGGTGTTCGAAAACGACAACTACATCGAAATGCTGGCCCAGGGGAGCACCACCATGGGGGTCAGCTTCGTCACCCCGGAGTTGTCCGGCGGTGAAAAATTTACCGGTGAAGGCATCATTTTGTCGCTGGAGGCGGCGGATGTCGATACGGAGTATGCCCGGCTGAAGGCGGCCGGCGTGCGGATCTGCGAAGAACTCCGGGACAAGGCCTGGGGCGAGCGCAGCTTCGTCATCAATGATCCGAACGGTGTTCACATTTATATTTACAAAGCCATTCCGCCCACTCCGGAATACCAGGAAATCTTCGACAAATACAAAAAATAACCGGATGGGGTGAACGAGATGGATTGGCAGATGGAACTCGAAACCTTGGGAAAACGGGCCAAAGTCGCAGCCCGGCAGCTGGGTGCAGCCTCGACCGCACAGAAGCATCAGGCATTGCTGACGATGGCCGACCGACTGCTGACGGAACAGGACAGGATACTGGCGGCGAACGCTGCCGATATGGCGACGGGAAAAACGAAGGGACTGTCGGCGGCGCTGCTGGACCGACTGCTGTTGACACCGGTACGCATCGAGGCCATGGCGGAGGGGCTGCGGCAGGTTGCGGCATTGCCGGATCCGATCGGCGAGTGCGTGAGCGGCGTCCGTCGGCCCAACGGCCTGGAAATCCGGAAAGTCCGGGTCCCGTTTGGCGTCATTGCCATGATTTACGAAGCCCGCCCCAATGTGACCGTCGACGCCGCCGGATTGTGCCTGAAAACCGGCAATGCCGTGATTTTGCGCGGTGGTTCGGAGGCCATCGAATCCAACAAGGCACTGGCAGCGATTCTGATTGAGGCCGGCCGCGCGGCAGGCCTGCCGGACGGAACGGTTTCCCT
>DCTI01000013.1 GCA_002329525.1 Negativicutes bacterium UBA1444 | reverse complement strand
TTCCGTGAGCCCAACCCAGACATTGGTTATGGTCAATGACGGCCCGGCCCATCAGAACCTGGGGAATGGGAATCCGCTCGATAGCTCCGGTCGGGCAAACCTGCTGGCATTGCTGACAGAGCTCGCAGCGAGCCTGACGGGGGATGATGTGAGGCGTCCAAAACAACCCGGCGCCGTTTGTGAACGGCATCGGTTGGATACATTGGCTGGGGCAGACTTTGATACATCGGCCGCAGCGACTGCAACGGCTCAGGAAGTCATCTTCTTCCCGGGAACCGGGTGGGCGCAGTGGATTGGCGTCTGCCGGCCGGGCAAGCAATGGATTGGCGACGCCGGCCAGCAGCAATGCGCTGCCGGACCGCAATATTTCCCTGCGGGTGAAGGCGGTTTGGGGTGGCGGAGAAGAAGCCGCTGCAGTTAACCGATTGGTGATTTCAAATTGTCCCGCCGGGCAGCGTTCGCTGCAACGCCCGCACAGCAGGCAATCCGCCGTGGTCAGGTCGTTTTTGTGATCAGCGGCTGCCGTGGGGCAAATTTTTTCACACAAGCCGCAATGAACGCAGGTTGCAGGCGGCTTGACGCGGAAGATGCGCGCGCGGGAGACTGCTGAAAACAGCAGGCCGGTGGGGCAGACATAAACGCACCAGAATCGGGGGAATATCAAAGCCCCCATGCCGATTACGCCAAGCAGCACCCAGGGAACCTGCCTGTGCGAAAGCTGCGACAATTCTTCCGTCAGCAGATGGAACGGCGACAGATACAGCGGCCAGGCACTGCCGAACATTATAATGGCCAATAGGAACAATAGCCAGGGAAACCGCCACGCAGACAGCTTTTGTGTCCAACCCGGCGGTGCGCCGGTATTCTTTCGGCCCAATGCCGTCCAAACGGAAACCTTGACACTGTGCAATAATGCCAACAGGCCGCCGAGCGGGCAGAGCCAGCCGCAGAAGAAGCGTCCGAACAGTATTGTCAATACCAGTAATACCAACGGCAAGCCCATCCAGACTGCCGGCATTCCGGCCCGTAACTGCGCCAGTAACAGCCAGGGGTCGAGCCGCGAATACCAGAGCAGGATTTCCGTATATGGCGGCAACGGATAGGCGAATTTTGTCAGCAGGAATATGACGCCCGCCAAGGCGGCCGCGGGCACGAAAGTGCGCCAGAACCGGCAGGGAGCAAGCCGGATCATGTCAGGCTCCGGCGGCGAAGACCGTGCTGACCATCGCCTGGGCTTCCGCCTGGATTTGTTTGAGGTGTTCCGGCCCGAGAAAACTTTCTGCGTAAATTTTGTAGACATCTTCCGTGCCGGATGGCCGGGCCGCAAACCAGCCATTGGCCGCGCAGACTTTCAGTCCGCCGATTGCGGCAGCGTTGGCCGGAGCTTTGGTCAATACGGCAGTGATTTTTTCGCCGGCCAGTTGGTCGGCTGCCACCTGCGACGGCGAAAGTTTTGCCAATATGGATTTTTGCTGAGCGGTGGCCGGAGCGTCGATCCGTTCATAAACCGGGGCGCCGTATTTTTCGGTCAGATCGCGATAATACAATCCGGGATCTTTGCCGGTACGGGCGGTGATTTCCGCCGCCAACAGGCAAAGAATGATGCCGTCTTTGTCGGTGGTCCATGCTTTGCCATTTTTCCGCAGAAACGACGCGCCGGCACTTTCTTCACCGCCAAAGCCCAGAGAGCCGTCGAGCAGTCCGGACACGAACCATTTGAAGCCGACGGGCACTTCCGTCAACCGGCGACCCAGGCCGCCAGCAACCCGATCAATCATCGCGGAGCTGACCAGAGTCTTGCCGACCGCCGCATCTGGCGGCCAGCCGGGACGATGCGAGAACAAAAAGTGAATCGCCACGGACAGAAAATGGTTGGGATTCATCAATCCCGCCGAGGGAGTGACGATGCCGTGACGGTCAAAATCGGGATCGTTGCCGAACGACAAATCGTACTTATCTTTGAGGTTGATCAGGCTCGCCATGGCGTGCGGCGAAGAACAATCCATGCGGATTTTTCCGTCACTGTCCACCGTCATAAAACGAAAGGTCGGATCCGGGTGAGCGTTCATCACTTCGATGTTGAGACCGTAGCGGTCGGCAATCGGCTGCCAATAGGCGAGCCCGGCCCCACCGAGAGCATCGGCGCCCAGACGCAGAGCGGCGGACTTGATGCAGTCCATGTCGATAATATTCTTCAGATCTTCGACATACGGGCCGATAAAATCGTATTCATGGACGTTCGATGCTGTAAGGGCCTTTGCATAGGATAGACGCCGTACGGAGCGATTGGCATTGGCCAGCAGATTGTTGGCCTGATCGGCGATCCATTGCGTGACATTGGTATCGGCCGGCCCGCCGTTGGGCGGATTGTACTTAATTCCGCCGTTGTCGGGGGGGTTGTGCGACGGTGTGATGACGATTCCGTCGGCAAAACCGGATTGGCGATTGCGGTTATAGCACAAAATCGCGTAAGAAATGGCCGGGGTCGGCGTATAGTTCATGTTTTGCGAAATGAGGGTCTCTACGCCATTGGCGGCAAGAACTTCAAGGGCCGAGACAAAGGCCGGCTCCGACAGGGCGTGAGTATCAAAACCCAAGAACAAAGGCCCGGAAATTCCGGCCTGCCGGCGATAATCGCAGATTGCCTGCGCTATGGCCCCAATATGGTCTTCATTGAACGAGTTCAGCAGAGAAGTCCCACGATGCCCCGACGTACCGAACGATACCCGTTGGGAAGATTCGCCGGCGTCCGGGTGATTGGCATAATAGGCGGAAACAAGACGCGGGATATTGCTCAACAAGGACAACGGAGCGCGTTTTCCGGCAAGTGGGTGGACGGACATGGCTTTCGACCTCCAATCAGCTGTGCAGCAGCTGCTACTCCATTATTTTCTATTTTATATTCCCCAGTGATTGCTGAAAATCCTACCGTGGAACCGCTCAAAGACGATTTTGGATAAACAAAAAGAGTCCGCCGAGCAGACTCTTTTTTGGGGCGCATTGCCGGGACCTGTCGGCTGAAGTTTAGGGGCGAACCAATAATTGCGGCAATTGCTGCAGTTCGACATCCTGTCCTTCGTGGAGCAGGATCAGCGGGGACACGATGCGCTGGGCGACATCCGTGGGGTTATCCAGGGGAAACAAATCGAGAAGCGTACCGGCGATGGTAGCCTGGAATCCGCTAATTTCGCGGGTTGTGTGATAGATGCGCAACGGACCGGACACCTGATCCTCGTAGGTTGCCCACCAACCGCTGTCCCACAGACGATCCCATATCTGACGCCGATCGACTTCCAACGGGCCGGGCTGCATATCTCGCAGACAAGCCAACGAAACGAACGGCAGATCCAAACGGGATTTCTGCAGATACGCCACAGTGGCCGGGTCGGTATAAGGCCCGAGGTGAATGCAAAAACCTACGGCGCGGTTAGGCTTTTTCCCTTTCACATAAGCCCGGGCCAGATAGCGGGGAAGCCAGCGGGCGCTGCGGTCGAATGCGGTAGAAATGTCCTGGAACACCGCGGAATCCCCCACCGGTACAAACGAGGCATCGCGCATCTTTTGCTCGACGATCGTCAGAACACGACTCAGGTCCCGGAAAAAACCAACCACGGCAGCTTGCCATTGAGCCAAGTTCTCACGAGTATCCATTGCGTCTCCTCCTCTCCAAACAATAGCAGGTCATTTGCTATATTTTTACTTCGAAGCCGGAGGATGGTTTTCCTGCCGATCAGAAACTATTCCGGAGAAATACTTCCCATTTGCTGTTTTTGGAGCTGTCCGACATCAAAACCTGATCTTTATAGACAACCTCCAACGAAAGACGATCGTTGAAAGCGTGCATCAATCCATAGTAAAAGCCGCGGTTGTTGTTGTCGAATTCACCTTGTCCGCCCATATCCCCATTGGCCCCGACCCGGAATTTGGTGACGTAAAGGGCGGTCTTTCCATTGAAATCATAGTTCCAGGTCAACGCATAGGCGGAATTGTCCGCGGCAAGACTGGATTGGGTATACTCGGCAATGAAAGTGCTTTTGCCGAATTTTGCCGTTGTATCCAGCGCCCAGTGATTCGAGGCGTCGCCGCCATAGTACTTGTAACGGGCCAGTGTCAGACCGGCCGCCAGGTTTTTGGCAAGGTCCACTCCGCCGCGAATCGCATAAAGACTGTTGTTGGCAAGCCATAGGTTGTTTTCCCGGGCGGCAATCGCTGAAACCTCGACGGCGCCTATTTTTCCGTTAACGGACAATCCTTCGACAAAGGCGTTTTTGCCGATGTTTTCGGCGTGACGCTGATAGAGCAGGGCAGTTGTGCCGATGATGGCTTCCTGCCGTCCCAGGGTTAACGTCCACGAACCGGGCTTGTAAATGAATCCGTATTGATCGATGGCCACGACTGCTTTGGTGCTGTCGGAATAGGTGGTTTGGTCGAAATCGGCCAGAACGGGATTTGTGGCGTACTGTGCGCCGAGTCGGGCAAACACGGAAAAATTCGGCGAGAGTTTTTGTTCACCCCGCAGTGTGAGGGTATACATCGTTCCGGCTTGGGTAGGCATATTGGCCGCAGAATCAGCCTCATACTTGATCGTGACGTTGCCGCTGATCTCCAGCGGCGCTGCAAGTGCGGGCACGGTGGCGAAAATCATCCCGCTTACCAAGACAGCGATTAGTTTTTTGCGCATACAATCTTCCCTTCATGTTGGATTAAATGAGAAAAAATATCATTTGAATCATACGCGATATTTTGCTGTCTTGTCAATAGCGTGTGAAGAACTTCGCGAAAATTTTATAATCCGGTATCAGTAACTGGATTTTGCGATTGTTTGTATTTGAGTATTGTTGCAACTATCAGGGACAGAACGAAACAGAGGGAAAAGACGACCAGTGTGGCGTGGTAACTATGGGTAGTATCCTTGATCCAGGCTACGAACAGCGGGCCGACGACACCGGCGGCAGCCCAGGCTGTTAATATTTTACCATGAATTGCACTCAATTCCCTCGTTCCGAACAAATCGCTCAAAAAAGCCGGAATTGTCGAAAANNCCGTAACAGGAAATGATCAGATAGACCAGGAACTGGAACAGAACTCCGTTCGTGGTCTTCGATAAAACGAAGAAGGCGATGGCCTGAATCATGAAAAAGGCGATATAAGTATTGGCCCGGCCGAGATAGTCGGAGATGGAGGCCCAGAACAGTCTGCCCAGTCCGTTGACAAGGCCGATGACACCGACCATGGTGGCAGCGGTCAACGGGGACATGTGGATGGTTTCCTGAGCCATGGGGGAGGCAACGCTGAGTAGGCCAATCCCGCAGGTGATGTTCGTGAACAACATCCACCAGAGCGTCCAAAATTGCCAGGTTTTCAAGGCGGCGTTCGCTGTGAACTGGACTGTCGCCGTATGGACGGCCACGGCCCTGACGGAGTCCGGGGCCGGCGGATTTTGGGCCGGCGGCGCCAGATAAAGGGCGGAGGGAATCATGATCGACAGGTATAGCAGGCCCAATACGAAAAAAGTGGCAATCAGTCCCGCGTGTTGGACCAGCAACTGAATGAGGGGGCCGGCGACCAGGCTCGCCAGACCGAACCCCATGATAGCGATTCCGGTGGCAAAGCCGCGTTTTTCGGGAAACCATTTCACCAGAGTGGACACGGGCGTAATATACCCCACGCCGAGTCCGATCCCGCCAATGACTCCGTAAAAGAGGTAAAGCAAGGTTAAACTCTGCAGATGGACGGCGAGGGCGGTGCCTAACATGCCGGAAACAAAAAAGAATGCCGAAGTAAGACCGGACCGGCGCGGTCCGTACTTTTCGACCCAACCGCCTAAAAATCCTGCCGACAGGCCGAGAAACAAAATAGCCAGCGAAAAGGTCCATTGCGTTTCCTTCAGGCTGATGCCCAATGCGGCCATGATCGGCTTCGTCAGTACGCTCCAGGCATACACGCTGCCGATGCAAATGTGAATTCCTACTGCTGAACTTGCGATTAGCCACCGTTTTTTCATCGTCGAGCACACTCCTTTTTTGTTGATTTGTCCTGCCCGAAGACGAAAATAGCCGCCTGGGCAAATACAAATTGCCCAGGCGGCCGGCATTTTTTCGATACGGTCCCCCGTGGTTCGCCCACTTCATCCGCCAGTTCCGCATCGGTTCTAATTCAGTTTTGGCAAACAAAAAGACCGTCTGCACAAAATCAAGTTTGCCCAGACGGTCGACTGCCCTTCCTTGATATGGTCCACGTGGTCAATTCCACTTCATCCGTCAGTCCCATATCAGACTATTCAACTGAAAAAATTATAACAAGCAATACTGGCGTTGTCAAACGCTAGCAGGCAATCTTGCCCGCCTGACCGGGCCGGTGTCGTGGTACGGCTCCCTGTGAATCATGACAATAAGATCGAGGCAAGGGTTTTCGCTCGTCCGCGACGAACATATCTTTACGGAGGTGATTGGGATGAGCAAAATGCAAAAAATAATTCTGGGCAGTCTCATGGTTCTGGTGTTACTTACAGGCCTTGCCTGGAAGATTTTTGCGCCCCGGGTGCTGGCTGGCGTGCAGGGGTTGCTGCTTTCCCAGGTCAACTCATCCATCAACGGACGAATTGAAATCGAAGCGGTTGATTTTTCACTGTTGGGCGCAGCTGTTCTGAAAAAAGTGTTTCTGTTCGACCAGAACGGCGCAAATGTCGCTGCCGGCGAAGAAATCGACATTCGTTATAAAATAGGGGATTTGCTTGCCGGACGATTCGGCATTGACAGCATCAGCAAAATCAGTGCGGACAAACTGACGCTGAAACTGGAGATTGACAAAGATGGTCGCTGGAGTTTGCAGAAAATGATCAGGCCGCAAACAGAGCGAAAGACGGAATTCCGAGGCAGTATCTTGGTGAAGGATACTGCGGTTTCCGTGACGACGCCGACCTGGCGGCGAGAATTTTCGGAGATCAGCGGGGAATTGGATTATGACGGCTCACCGGCGATTGCAGTCGATTTGAAGGGGAAAATGGGCGCCAGTTCCATAGCGGCCTCTGGGCAATGGATTCCGGATGACAAAACGCAGTTGACGCTAAAAGTCGATGCCATGGATTTGACGGAGATTTTGGCGTTGCTGCCCGGCTCGGCCGGTGCCCCGCAACTGAAGGCTGGTACGGTGAAGAATGTTCAGGGAACCGTCCTGCAAACGAAAGACAGCGTCCAGATGAACGGCGAAGGAACTCTGGCGGGACTAGCCATGAATTTTCAGGGACTGGCGATAACGGATGGAGCGGCCAAACTCAATTTGCAAGGGAAAAAAGTTGCGCTGCAGGATGCATCGGCGGTCATCGACGGAAACAAACTGACCGTGACCGGCGCTGTCGATTTTACGCCCCAATCCCCGGTGCTGGCGCTGCAGGTCGTCGCACCGTCCGTGAACCTGGCCAATTTCTCCGGGGGCGCAGCAGCGGTCAGCGGGATTGCATCCGTCCAGGCGGACATTTCAGGAACTATTGACAAGCCGCTGGCGAACGGCTCCTTTAAGTTGCCGTCCGGTCAGTTTGAAGAAACCGCCTTTTCAGATGCCGAGGGAACTTTCAGCTATGCCGGGGATGCAATGAATCTGGGGAAAGTCACGTTCAAGGCCATGGGTGGGACGCTCGGCCTCTCGGGAACCGTCGCCGGTAAGCCGGGCCGGATCAATCTGAAGGTGAACGGTCAGAATGTGGACGGCTCCCTGCTGACCAACAACGGGCTGACCGGTCGTCTGGACTTCAACGCAACTGTTGCTGGCGAGGGTGGCGCTGACTCCATGACGACGAGCGGAACTTTCTCCCTCGGTTCGGGAAGCGTCGGCGAGTATGCGGTCGCCAATGCTGCGGGTACTTTTCGCAAGCAGGGACGACGGCTTGATCTCAGCAATGTCGGCGTGACTCTATCGGGTCAGCGGCTTTCTGTGAACGGAGCGGTGACCTTGGCGGTGAAAGGCGCGGCGCCGCAACTGAACCTGCAAATTGCCAGCGGCGGCATGAGCACAACCGTGTTCAATCCCAACAGCGCCCTGCGGGGAAATATTGCTTTCCAGACAACGGTGACCGGTACGCCGGACAACAATCAGGCTCGCGGCAATTTCCAGATTGCGTCGGGGGCGTTGGGAGAACTGGCCTTCTCAGGGGCCAGCGGAGGGTTCAGCTATGCCGGCGGGGTGTTGACTCTGGTCGGCGGTCGTGCCCAGTGCCTGGGCGGAACCATCACTTTGAACGGAACGGTGGTTCCCAAGACGATGGAGTACCACCAGCAAGTCAACGGCCAGAATATCGACGCGGCGCAGCTGACGGACCGGGATGTCCAGGGACGCGCCGATTTTGCGGCGAGCATCAGCGGTGTGGGCGATTGGGATAAAGCCAATGCCGACGGGAATTTCAAAATGAATTCCGGCAGCGTCAAGGGGATTGCATTTAACGGCCTCACCGGGAATTTTGCCAAAAGGGGACGCCAGACAGAATTCACCAATCTGAAATTTAACATGTTGGGCGGGTTGGCGTCGGGAACCGGCGAGACAGAAGGAGAATACGTGCATCTCGTCATCACTCCCAATGCGGTGGCCAATACCGCCTTGAGCATATTGACCGGCCGCACGTTGCAGCCCCAGGATCTGCGGGTTCGTTTCCGCGGTCCGAACGGTTGAGTTCACGCAACAAACTCTGCGAAAAACTTGCTGTCAGAAATAGCGAATAGAAATGACCGAATAGTTGAAAAATTATTTATTTGTGCTATAATATAGTCAAGCACCATCCTTACAGCGACGTTCGGTTCCAACGAGACGCCAAACCCAAGAAAGTGATGCTTTCCGAGTTTGTTCCCGTCGAAACCAGTCCATCAAGGAGAGTGTTTTGTTACCCCCAAACCCGTCTCAAAACAACGGAGCCCCTAACCCATAACCACGTAACCATATGAGTGATGCCACGGAGGAAGATTCGATCAATCCGACAAATGAAGAAACCCACCCGGCTGTGAGGATGGTCGCTTTGTGAAAGAGGGAAGATGAAAATCTTCCCTCTTAATATTTTTGTCTATGATTTTGTTGGGGAGTCCTTTTCGGGAGATGGCGGCGGTTCCAGCTTGATCATCCGCACCGGAAACGGAATGTCGATTTTTTCTTGCTGATACCGGGCGTATAGACGTTTGATAAATTCGTGCCGGACCAGATGCTGATCGGTCACGCTCTTGACGCGGAGAATGACGTTGAAGGAGATTCCGGAATCGGCAAAGCCGGCATACCGAATGAACGGCTCAAAATCGGGAACCCCGCCGGGAGTATCCTGCAGGACTTCCTTGGCCACGGCGGCAGTGATCGATTCGACCCGCTTCAAGTCGCTGCCGTAGCTGACATTGATCGGGATCACGATGGAACATTCCGTGAAGGGCATGGCGAAGTTGGTAATAATCGAGGTGGCGATCTTTTGGTTGGGAACCAGAACCAGGTTGTCGGACGGTTGCCGGATCGTAGTGCTGCGCCAGTTCATGTCCGCGACGGTTCNNTTCGCCGGTGGAGAGCCGGATGAAGTCGCCGACTTTGATTTGTTTGGACAGTAAAATGTTGATTCCGGAGAATAAATTCGACAGCGTATCCTGTAGCGCCAAAGCCACGGCCAAACCGCCGACGCCCAGAGCGGTAAGCAGGGGCGTGATTGAAACGCCGAACGATTGGAGCATGAACAAAAAACCGGTGATATAGACGACCAATTCGATGGTGGTAACCAAAATCGATGTGGAAGCGAAAGTCCCTGCCGTTTTCTGCATTTTCTGGGCCAGCAAGCCGGAAACCAGGCGAGCGCCCATGATCGTTAACGACAGGATGGCGATCACCTGGAAGATAGTGTCCAAGATGTGAAGACCGCCGGGGGGGATGGTGATGATATGCATTGCGACATACCCGCCGAACAACAGTCCCCAGACGGTGGGCATCCCCCGGAACGAGCGTTGCACCAGCGGATAGGAATCGCCGGCGATTCGGGAGGCCACCTTGCGCAGACGGGAAAATACCATTTGGCTCAGGCCGATTCCGGCCAGGACGGAAACAAGCAGGATGGCCAGCGGCAACAGAAATTGCCCTTCCGTGAAAATTTTCATCAGTCTGCCCTGAGTTTCGAGCATACGGTCCTCCTTGGTTGATCATACAATCATCAATATTTTCTCTTTATGATTGGAAAAATCCTTCCGCTGGCCAGGCCTGGCTCAAAGACCGGCCGAGTGTGAATGCCTCGCAAAGTCCAGCCAACGGCGGGCGGCTGCGGCGAGATAGCGGTCTTTGCGCCAAATGATTGCCAACTGGAGAAAGATTTGCGGGTCCACCAACGGAACAGCCACGATATTGGAACGGTCAAGTTCGGCGCAGATTTGCCGGGGCAAGAGAGCAATCCCCAGCTTGGCCGCGACCATTTGAGTCATGAATTCCCGCTGGGAAGTCTCGCAAATGATGGTAGGCTGGAATCCTGCCAATTTGCAACGGGCGATAATCTGGTCATGCAAGGAAAAATCTTCGCTGTACAGGACAAATGATTCCTGCCGCAAGTCGGCGAAGTTCACTGCTTTTGAACCGGCCAGAGGATGTCCCGGATGAATGATGACCTGCAGCGGATCTTCCACAAAGGGATAGACCTCAAAGTTCTCCCCGCGATCCGGCAGTGTGCAGACGACGCCAATGTCGAGACTGCCCTCGTTAACGCCCTGACGAACTTTTTTTGAGCCAAATTCATGCAACTGCAAATCGATATGGGGATACTGTTGTTTGAATTCGCCCAATACGCGGGGAAAGATGGTGGAAGCAGTAATCGGGGGCAGACCGATCCGGACCTTGCCGCGTAACAGGAGCTGCTCGTTTTGCAAACTGCCGGGCAGATTGTTAAACAGGGAGACAATCTGCCGGGCCTGTTCCTGCACAATCTGGCCGGCATCCGTCAGTTCCAGCCGCTTCGAATCGCGATAGAGTAACTGCGCGCCCAGCTCGTCTTCCAGATTCTTGATCATTTCACTGATGGACGGCTGCGAAACGTGCAGGATTCCGGCTGCCTTGCTGAAACTGGCCTGCCNNGGGCAACCTCCAGAAAATACTCTAATTGCCGTATGTTCATAGCGCACTCTCCTGACATTGTTGATGCAAAATCATAGGTAAATCCTATTGAGAATATTATAATTACCGATTTTACCTTATATTATACTCTGGAATATAATTTAAGCCAGAGAAAAGTATAATTTCGATGGAGGTGGAACCCAGTGAAAGTCGCTGAAATCATTGTCCGAATTCTGGAAAGGGAAGGAATCACGGACGCATTCGGAATCCCGGGCGCCGGTATCAATCCGGTATATAAAGAGCTAGCGAGTTCTCAGATTACCCACTATTGCGTTCGTCACGAAGAAGCGGCCGTTCACGCGGCGGATGGTTATTTCCGGGCTTCGGGCAAAATGGCCGTAGCCATCTGTACGTCGGGCCCGGGGGCGACCAATTTCGTCACCGGCGTATATACGGCCAATGTGGATTCCATTCCGCTGATTGCCCTGACCGGCCAGGCCGTGACGTCGCAACTCGGCAAGGATGCGTTTCAATGTGTGGACATTGCCAAAATTTGTGCACCGGTAGCCAAAGCAACTTTCTGCGTGACGGATCCGCAGAATATTGTGGAGGTGATGCAAAAAGCATTCATGTTGGCGAAATCGGGCAAACCCGGCGTTGTCGTGATCGACCTGCCCCTGGATGTACAGATGGCCGAAGTCGATTATGACATGGCCAACTACCAGCCGCTGGCTTTTGAGAATCCACGCCCTGCACCGGTTGCGGTCAGGCAGGCGATCGAAATGATTCGGGCTGCCAAGCGGCCGACGCTGATCATGGGCGGCGGCGTCATCCTGGCCAAAGCCACCCGGGAATGCGTGGAGTTCGCCGAGCTGATGCAGTTGCCGGTGATTACCACCTATATGGCCAAGGGCGGAATTCCCGCCAATCATCGTCTCCATGCCGGGCATGCCGGGATTCAGGTCGGTCAGCCCATCGGCAACCGGGTGTTTCTGGATTCGGACTTGATCATCGGCATCGGTTGCCGCTTCACGGANNAATATCAATGTATACCGGGGCGACCGGAAGTTTATCCATATCAACGTCGAACCGTCGGAGATCGGCAAGATTTTTCAGCCGGACCTGGGAATCGTGGCGGATGCGAAATACGCCCTGCAGGCGCTGCTGGAAGAGGCCAAAGCAACGGGACCCCGTTCTGACGATCCGCGCATTGCCGAACTACCGGAGCTGCGGGAACAACTGAAACGCAAGACCTGTTATGATTGTGTGCCGATCAAACCGCATCGTGTTTATGAGGAACTAAACAGCTTCTTTAACGACAGCGCGATGTTCACGACCGGTTGTGGTCTGAATCAGATCTGGTCGGGGCAGCTGCAGGACGTTAACGAACCGGGCCTGTATCTGCCGTCCGGCGGGGCCGGAACATTGGGCTATGATATCCCGGCGGCCTTTGGCGCGAAGATCGCCAATTCCGCCAAACACGCGGTTGCGGTGATGGGCGACTTCGGCTTCACCTTCCATGTGCAGGAACTGGCGGTGGCTGCGACCTATCAGGTGCCATTGATTGTGGTGATTGTCAACAATGCCTGCCTCAGCTTGATTCGACAGAATCAAAAATATGCCTATAATTTCGAACACGCCGTGGCCATGGACGTGAACCAGGGCGTCATGGACTACGTGAAAGTGGCGGAAGGATTCGCCGCGGCCGGCGAACGGGTTGAACGACCGGAAGATATCCGAGGCGCGCTGGAGCGGGCTGTTAAATCTTCAAAACCCNNCGATGGGACCTGCCCTCGACAGCGTGAAGGAATTTATCTGATCCGCAAATCTTTCCCAAACCGGCGTGAGCCGGTTTTTTTATGGAAATGCCCACAGAACGATGCGGGAGGATTTTGGCGTGAGACACGGAATACAATCCAATAAGGAGGTGCTGAATCCATGGGAATGACAATGGCGGAAAAAATCATTGCCAGAGCAGCTCGCAAGGATGTTGTGAAACCCGGAGAGTTTGTATGGGCGGACGTCGATACCGCCATGATGGATGATTTACTCGGGCCGCGGGTGGTCATTGCCGACCAGATCCGAAAACTGGGCAATCGCATCTGGGACCGGGACAAGGTGGTCATTATTTCCGATCATTACGCGCCGGCCGCCAATATCACGCAAGCGGAGATTCTGCAATTTACCAGGAACTGGGCTCGAGAATACGGAATTACCCGCTATTATGAGGGAATCGGTCCCTGCCATCAGATTTTGGCGGAAAAGGGTTTCGACATTCCCGGCACCCTGTTGGTGGGAACTGACTCCCATTCCTGCACGTCCGGGGCTTTCGGGTGCTTCGGCACCGGCATCGGATCGACGGAAATGCTGGGCGTATTGGTATCGGGACAGTTGTGGCTGCGGGTGCCGGAAACGATTCGTCTGGTTTGGAACGGTACTCTTTCCGCCGGAGTCTATGCAAAAGATTTGGTGCTGAAAACAATCGGCCGGCTGGGACAAGCCGGCGCGACCTACAAGGTCATGGAGTTTTCCGGCGAATGCATACGCAATTTGTCCATCGAAGGCCGGATGACTTTGTGCAACATGGCTGTGGAGGCGGGAGCCAAGACCGGATTGGTTGCGCCGGATGCAAAGGCGTTCGCCTATCTCGACGCCATTGGGGCGGGTCGGGGAATCCCGGTTATTGGTGATGACGATGCCATTTATTGCGAAACATTGACCTTTGACGCCAATCGNNGTCTGCCGGACGAAGTGGATAAAGTCGTGTCGGTTACGGAAGCTGCCGGGGAAGCAATCGACCAGGCTTATCTGGGCTCTTGCACCAATGGACGGTTTGAAGATCTGCAGGAAGCAGCCCGAATCCTGAAGGGGCGGCAAGTTGCCGCCGGTGTTCGCATGCTGGTTTCGCCGGCTTCACAATCCATTTACCAGCGAGCACTCCGGGAGGGCGTCATTGAAACGTTGGCCGATGCCGGCGCCATTATTTTGGCGCCGAGTTGCGGGGCCTGTCTGGGGTTGCATAGCGGCATTCTCGCCAAAGGGGAGAAAGCCATTTCTTCGACGAATCGCAATTTCGTCGGTAGAATGGGCCATAAAGAATCGCAGATATTCCTCGGCTCCCCGGCGTCCGTGGCGGCGGCTGCGCTGGAAGGCAGGATTGCCGATCCGCGCAAATACTTGCAGGAGGGATAGCTGTGGGAAAGCTAAGAGGGCGTGTGTTCAAATACGGCGACAATATCAACACGGATTTGATTTCGCCGCCACAATATCTGGAAAAATCCTTGGAGATCATTGCCCAACACGCCATGGAAGGTGTCGACGAGCAGTTCGCCAGGCAACTCAAACCGGGCGACATAATTGTTGCCGGGCATAATTTCGGGCCGGGTTCCAGCCGCGAAACCGCGCCGATTGCGTTGAAGATGGCAGGCATCAGCGTGGTCATCGCCAAATCGTTTGCCCGGATCTTCTTTCGCAATGCGATCAACATCGGGTTGCCGGTTCTGGAATGCGCGGAAGTCGATAAGATCAACTCCGGCGATGTTTTGGAAGTGGACCTGATGTCGGGCGTTATCACCAACTTGACAACCGGGGAGTCATACCAGGCCGGGGCCTTGTCGGAGACGGTGGCAAGCGTGTTGGCCGCCGGCGGACTGGTTCCGTATTTGGAAAGAAAATACGGAACATCGGCAAATTCCTGATTGCGGTAATATCGTGGATATGCAAAGGGGCTTTGGAAACCCGATGGTTTTTCCAAAGCCCCTGACTTTTGGCGCGCCAGTATCTGCGGATTGTAAAAGTCGGCCGGGTGTCCGGACAACAGCCACAATAATAACAAGTCGGTCCGGATTACCTGTCAACAAGACGGCGACGCGGCAGCCGGCCAATCAATCCGGTTCCCAGGCTTACGCCCATGATGACCAGCACCAGTGCGACGTAATGAATCCAGTACAATTCTTCCCCCAGAAACAGTGAGGCGGCAAATATGCCGACCACGGGCTGACCGTTCAAAAACAGGGAGGCAGTCGCGGCACCGACCTGCTGAATGCCCATGTTCCACCATAAGGCGCCCAGAGCTGTGCTGACCAGGCTGGAAAACAATAGCACCAGCAGCGGAAATGGTTCAAATGCACCCGGATAACTCCAGACGGGAGTAAAAAAGAATCCGGTAATGAGCAACCCGAAAGAAGCCAGAGTATGGCTATATGCCGTGACAACCAAAGGCGACAGAATGGTCGTGCTTTTCCTGACAAACAGNNGGATGCCATCGCCGAGCAATGAGGCCTCTCCCTGCGCGGCACCGGAGACTACGAGTGCTACCCCGCCGAATCCCAGCATGATTCCCGCGGCTTTTGCCAAAGTAAACGGCTCGTTCATGACATGGCTGGACAACAATGTGGTCAGCATCGGGTTCAGGGCCAGAATCAGCGAGGCGTGATTGCTGCTGGTCAGGGAAATTCCCCAGGATAGCGAGATTTGGTGAAGAAAAATTGAGAAAGTGGCAACGCCGATAATGTGCCACATTGTCGTGCGCGATGGTTTGACACGACCCTGTTTGTACAAGACGAACGGCAATAACAAGCAGCTGGCCAGGAAGAGGCGGATGGGAGCCAAAGCCAGGGGCGGGTAGAATTTTGTCAGATACTTGATCATTACCACATTAATTCCCCAAAGCAGGACCACAAACATCAGCAACGCGAAAATGAAACTATGGCTTTTTTTTATACCCAAACAGACACCACCATTGTGCAATAGTACCGCGATGTGCATTTTATTTTATCATTTTTGGGCAAACCGGGATAGTATTCAGCCCCTGCGCGTCCGTCTGGACAAGCAGGGGCTGAATACTATCATTGAGCCGGCTTGAAGTTGCCGGTTAATACCAACCGATGTGAAGTTTTACGATGATCAGCGAATAGCACAGGATCAAAACAATGGTCGTCGGCCAGAAAGCTAGGCCGATCCATCGACTCCAACCCACTTTTGAACCGAATTTTTCCATGCTGCTGTAGGCGACTACGTTGGCGGAAGCACCGATCGGGGTAATGTTGCCGCCAATGTCAACGCCCAGCGACAAAGCCCAAATCATGATCGGCAGAGCCAGCATGTTACTGGTTTGAGAAATATCCTTCAAAATAACACCCATCGTCAGAGCCAATGGAACATTGTCGACGACACCGCTGGTATAGCCGGCGCCGAACAGCAGAAAGGCCAGCATGATATAGGGACTGCCACCGGAAACAGAAACCATGGTATCGGCCAGATACTTGATGACATGAGTCTTTTCCAGACCTCCGACAATTACGAACAAGGCGATGAAAAACAGCAGAACATCGATGTCGATCCGCTGAATAATGTCATGCGTTTTGTGACCGCCACAAAGGATGGCAAGGATGGCAGGGATCAAAGCGGCCTCGGCAACCGAAAGTTTGATGCCAATGGCGTGTTCAAGGAAAGTATGCGAAGTCAGCAGAACAATCGCGACAAAGAAACCGGTCAAGCCCACCTTGAGCAGATACGGATCAGTGATCTTGTCGGCGGGGCGTAATCCTTCGGTGGCTATGCACGTTGCCTGAGAAGTGGCGATTCTATTTTTCTCTTTCAAATAAAAGAGGGAAACGCATAAGATCGCGCTGAGAACAGCGATCGGCGCAGTATGCGTCGCAAAGTCGTTAAACGTAAAACCCAGCATGGTTCCCAAAATTACGTTAGGCGGATCGCCGACCAACGTTGCGGCGCCGCCAATATTGGCACAGCAGACTTCGGCCACTACCAGGGGGATGGGATCCATGTCGACACAACGGCAGATTTCATAGNNCGACCAGAAACAACATTACGGTGATGCTGTCAATGAAAGCCGCCAAAAATGCCGATAAAAGCGGAAAGACCATGAAAATGGCGGCCGCTCTATAATTCAGCTTTTCCGCAACCCATAACGCTAAAAATTGGAAAAAACCGGCCTCTGATAACATGGCAACCAAAGAGAACATGCCAAACAACAGGCCGATGGTTTCCCAGCTTACGTAAGTCATAGCCTCTTTGATGTCCATAACGCCGAACACCAACATGGCTACGGCACCGGTGATGGCCACAATGGTACGGGGAATTTTGTCAATAATTAGGACAACAAAAGTGATCAAAAAAATGGCACTGGTTAAGAGCATGATCTTTCCTCCCATTTAGATTTGTTTCCGCACAATAAAAAATACAGCCGTAACGGTCTGCCCCGGCACTGGTAAAAACATCTTTACTTTTCGTATATCCAAATATCAAAGATGACCTTTTACCGGCCTATTAGCCCTGCGTGAAATAATTCCTCCTTGCTTTATAATTTTTTTATTTAGCCGACCCGACNNAGAATATTAAAATAAATCGATATATTACTATTATTCTATTGGCGGAATTGCTTCAAAATCCTGCTTGAAACAAAGCTGTCATACAAATTTTTTTTAATTCAGGAAAAGACGGAGAGCGGTATACAGGGGCGCGATTGATAATTGGACTGGTCTGGCAGAACCCTAATTGAACTTAAACATTTCGAGAAAGTGCTGCGCAGCCGTTGAAAGTAAAAATTTCTTCCGCCAGATTACTGCGCCGGTAGTCACAAGAGCGGGAATCGATATTTTTTGGACCTGCAACGGCGACCCCTGCAAAAGATTGACGGCGGATTCCGGGACGATTGCCACGCCTAAACCGAGTCTGGCCCAAATCAGCAAAGGAGTTACGTCGTCGCTGAGGCAAAGGATATTCCGGCAATATTCAACCACGAACGGTTCATACCGACGATGAATCAACAACGGGATATCGCCAAAATCCGCAATGGGCAGCGTATCGGAAACTTTCGGCAAATATTTTCCCGGCGCGGAAACCGCCACCATGCCTTCATTGGGCAGCGGAATAAAATTATACAAGGTCTCATTGATCGGCAGACGGACCAGGCCAATTTCAATCAGGCCGGAATCCAAAAGCTCCAGAACACGGCGCGTATCGCCCTGCCGCAAGTCAAAGGTTACCCGGGGATAAAGTTGGTGATACTTTTGAATATACTCGGGCAGGAGGGAGCGACCGGACGAAGTAATGGTGCCGACAGTGAGTTTGCCGCGCAATCCGTCCGCCGCCTCGTGAACTTCGTTGACTGCTGTTTTCATCAGATCCATGATTTGCTCGGCGCGATTTTGCAAAGTGCGACCCGCTTCCGTCAGGCTGACTTGCTTTTTACTTCTTTGCAACAATTGCACGCCTAATTCGTTTTCCAGCAGGATGATCTGCTGGCTCAATGGCGGCTGGGTGATGTTCAGCCGGTCGGCGGCCTTGGTGATATTTCCTGCTTCCGCCACTGCCAGAAAATATTTCAGCTGTCGAAATTCCATGGTATTCTCCTTTGACTATTCATTCGAAATTCATATCAAACTGAGTTGAAATAAGTATTTTTAATATGTTAGAGCCCTTGTTATAATCAAACTGTAATCAGAACCGATTACTGAATATAAATAATTGAAGGAGCGTTTCGAATGGAAATGTCGATGTTGTTTGGTAAAGAGTTTTTTATGACAATGGCCAGCACCGGTTTGATGGTCTTCGGCATGGTGGCCGCATACAGTTGGCGTCTTTGGGCTTTGAATGAATCTTCGGAAAACTAGTCGGAAAACACGACAGTCAATCGTCAAGCCCAGTGGTTTGTGATGCAGTTTCTTGCAACAAGAGACTGCATCTTTTTTTTGTGAAAAAATGACGGTATGAGGTTTATTCGACGGTCAGAACACAAGGACCATAAACAAACCCTTTGAAGTTGGAATCGTAATCAATGATATAACGACCGCCTACCGTCGCCGTCCATCGCCATTCCGCGGGCTCCGGGGTTGTTGTGTCGCCGGGCTTTCGCCACCAGTAGCCATAGGCGTTAGGGACTCCGTCCATGCGCTCCGCGATATCAGGACCAGTAACTGCCGACGGCCAGTATAAAGAATGCTGCGGGCGGTTCTGTCGTTTCGGACGCAGAACCAGTGTCTGACCCTTGTGCAAATCCACCGCGTATTGGTGGCTGCCGCCACCGATCAACCGACCCTCAATCTGATAAGGATAGGTTGAAATGGTTTCGATAAAAGCATTGCAGTCATAGTCCGTACGATTGGCGACAATCCAGCCTTCCCGGGTAATCGCGCTTTCCGTCCAGGAGATTTTGAGCCAGCCGTTTTGTTCCGATAAGATAGTGCCGATACGGCCGTTGGGCAAGTTGCCGATGATATTGTCCGACCGTATTTCCGGCGAGGAACGTATATTAAGCGGCGGTTCCGGGTCGTTCACCCGAAACTGATAAATAAAGCAATTTTCGCGTGATGGCATGGAGGCGGCGGGCTTCGGCGGGCCAAAAACAGGTTCGGCGTTCACCATTGGCAAGAACAGCACCCAAAGAGTCAAACCCAGGCACAGGATGACCGATTTTCTCATAGGCCGGATCCTCCTCGTTTCCGTTTCATCACGCCCAAGCGGCATGGATCGGGACAGAAGGCAACCCGATAGTTGGTCCCAAATACAGTATATGGCATTTAAGATGCTGGTTCAAGCCAAAGAATAATTCAGGATAACTGATTATTTATGAAGGGTTTTCCGGAGCGATGTCAAATAGATTAAAATTATGCAAAGGTACAGGGCGTTTTGATGTGCAGTGACGGCTTAAGTGGCGTACCGCAGGAGGTGATCGGCAAAAATCGGTAAGAAGTCTCGACGGGGATAGTTGTAGGTGAGGGGGATAATAATGAGAATTGGTCTGCAAAAACGTGGTTTGTTGTCATTTTTTCTGCTGGTTATTTTGGTGGCCGGTCTCGCTGTTGCCGGTTGCGGCGATAGCGGCGGGAAAACCGTCAAGATCGGCATGGTTTATGAATTAACGGGGAATACGGCATCCTACGNNCAAAATTGGCGTTCAAGGCCATCAATGCCAGCGGTGGAGTACTGGGGAAACAGATACAACTGATTACCGCCGACAATAAAGGGGAACCGTCCGAATCCGCCAACGCGATGACCAAGGTGATTACGCAGGACAAGGTGGTCGCCGTCACCGGCGTCACGGTCAGCTCGTGCGGCATTGCCGCTTCGGCGGTTGCCGAAGACAACAAAATTCCCTTTGTCGCGGCGGCGGCGGTGAATCCCAAAGTTACCGTCGATGAGCGAACGGGCAAGGTGAAAAACTATACGTTCCGGGCTTGCTTCATTGATTCCTTCCAGGGAATCGTCGGCGTGAATTTTGCCAGCAACAGCCTCAAGGCGAAAAACGTGGCGATCATGACCGACAGTTCCAGCGACTATAGCAAAGGACTGACCGGCATCTTCAAAAATGCCTTTGCCGGCAAAGGTGGCAAGATTGTCGCCGAGGAAGCCTATCTGCAGAAAGACCAGGATTATAAGTCGATTTTGACCAAGATCAAAGCCAAGAATCCGGATTTATTGTATATTCCCGGCTATTATGAGGATGTGGGGAAAATTATCAAACAGGCGCGGGAACTGGGAATGACGATTCCCGTTCTGGGCGCTGACGCCTGGGATTCTCCAGTACTGGTGGAGCTGGCCGGAGCACAGGCCTTGAATAATACCTTCTTCACCAATTTCTATTCGGTGGAAGACAAGAATCCGGTCTCCAACAGTTTTGTGGAAGCCTATAAGAAAGAGTATGGCGCCATTCCCGACTCCATGGCGGCGATGGGGTATGATGCAGCCAATCTGCTGGTGGATGCGATTCGGCGGGCAAACAGCACGGAAACTGCCAAGATCAAAGACTCGCTGGCTGCCACCAAAAGCTTCAAAAGCGTGAGCGGTGAGATGAGCCTGAATGACACGCATGATGCCGTGCGTGGGGTAGTCATCATCGAGATGAAGAATGGCAAACAAGTCTATAAGGAAACCATCAAGCCCTGAGTCCTAAATTTGCAATCAGTGCAAAATAAAAGCAGGAGCGTGTTGCTTATCAACATTCTCCTGCTTTTTCTTTAGCCGGCTGCATCTGTTTCGGGGATTGCCGAAGCTTGCCGACGCTTTTCCCGGTACATTTCCTGGTCGACAATGGCCAAGAACTGCTCGGGAGTTTGGTTTAACTGTGGATCATAGATTGCCTGGCCGATACTGAGCGTCAACCGGTAAGGTTTGCCGCTGGCTTGATTGAATTGTTCGAAGCTCTTCTGGATTCGTTCTACCATTTTGCTTAATGAATCCGCTGAGTTTATCCGCGTCAATATCAAAAATTCATCGCCGCCGTAACGGGCGAGAAAGTCGTCATAACGCAATGATTGGCGCAGCAGCTGGGCCGTTTGCACCAATGCTTCATCCCCGACCAAATGTCCGAAAGTATCGTTGATTCCCTTGAAGTTGTTGATGTCGACCATGATGGCCGAGATCGCAGTGTGCCCGGCGGCTTGGATGCTGGAACGCAGCTGTTGGTCGATTTGCAGGCGGTTGAATGCTTTGGTCAGGTAATCGAGTCCCAGTTGACGATTTTGGATGTAGATATAACAGACCAATAAAGAAAGGGAAACACTCGGCCACGCCAAGCCGGTGCCGTAAAAACATACTTGCAGTATCCCGCCGATAAAGGGGATGATATGAAATAACAGCAAAGGAGCGAGAAATACGGGATCGAGCCGATGGCGAGCCCGATAAGTGCGGGCCAAAGCATAGGCGAGATAAGAATAACTCAGAACGGTATCCAGCAAAAACCAGGGTTCCCGATGGTAATAACCATTGGCATCCAGACTGAACAAGACCGGAGTGAAAAAGTTGCCGACTACTAAGGCTTCGACCGCCAGNNGGGCAGTAGCCGCAGCAGCCGATGCTGTTTCAGTTGTTCTTGGGAAGATCCCAGCTGATAATCGGTATAGAGGCTCCAAAGATAGCCGGGAACTGCGTGTAAAGCAAAACAAACGGTATTCCAGAAATATTTCCAGTGCCACGAAGAATACCAACTTGCCGCTTCAGTTCCCAACACCAGGATACAAGACGCCAATAACGCCCGAAACAACCGGAAGGAGTGCTCCTGCCAGTTGATGNNGTGCGGTTTTGCGTATCGACAAACATGATCATGCAGACAAACATGGCAAACAAATGAATTTGAATGCGGACAAATGATTCATTAACCATGCTTGCATTTTACTACCAACTCTCGTCGGTGTAAATTGACCAGTTATCAGGGAGCTGTCTGAATGCGAACCGTTGCCGGCATTCCTGCCTGCAATGCGACGGCCGGCGCATTGGCCAGCGAAATATGGGCCTGAAACGAAACCACCTGGTTGTCCAGCAATTCGGGCAGGATACTCGAAACATCGCCCGTAAAGCTTTGTCCAGCGACTTCAATAACGGCCCGCGCACCCAACGGCACCTTGTACAATTCGTCCTGGGTCAACGACACGACGGCTTCCAGCTTGTTGCCGCTTCCCAAGGCAAGAATTCGCTGATCCGCCTGCACCGCGCTTTCCGTCGTGACCGTCAAACCGGATACGATGCCGGCAATCGGGGCGTTGGTCGTGGCGATGACAAGGGTTGGCGGTGAGGCCGCTGCGGATGCTGGACCATCTTCGTTATTAGTTGTCCGTGCCCGGGCGCCGGTGGCGTTTTCCCATTCCCGGCGGGAAATGATGCCTTGTTCGTAAAGCTGTTTGAGCCGTTCGGCATCGACTTTTACGGTTCCGGATTTTTCGCCGGCCGGCGCCGGAGTCGGCGCTGCATATTCCAGCTTGAACAAGGCTTGACCGGCTNNCCGGCTTGGACCTGTTGGCCGTTGGTTACGTAGACTTCAAGGACTTTGCCGGAAAAACCGCTGTTGACGGGCAGTAGCGTTGTGTTGGCAATGACGCCGTCCCGGACGATTTCCGGCGCAGTGTTGGCCACAGGGGGTGGATTCTCAGCGGTTTCCGGCGAAGNNGGGCGGTTCGGTGTGAAAGTTGGATCGGCTGGCGAACAGCAGCAGGCCAATCAGCATGAACGCGGTGAAAACGAGAAGTTTGAGGTTTTGCTGGATCCATGTTTTCATAAGGGGTGTCTCCGTTTCCTGGAATGCATACATCCTCTCACTTTTTGGTTTTGACGTCAAGCGGGGTTCGGTGTATGATAATCTCTACTGGATAAAAATGTTCTGAGGAGAAATCAGGATCATGTCAGACTCAAGGAAGTCGCCGGAACGGCAAACACGAATGAATGCGGCGAGAACAGCGGGCCGGCAGCTACCGCTGCTGATGGCCGCCTGCGTTGCCGCGGTCCTGCTTGCTTTGGTTATATACCCGCCTTCTGCCACCCAGGCGCTGTCGCCCGAGCAACCTGCAGCAGCAACAGCTCCCGCCCGGGTGGATAACTTGGCGGGTACCCCTTCTATTTGGCCGATCAATGGTGTGGTGACGTCCACTTTCGGCTGGCGCACATCTCCGTTTGGCGACGGTAGTGAACTGCATTCGGGCATCGATATCGCCATTCATTCGGGAGCGCCCGTAGTGGCAACGGCGGATGGCCGCGTCACCCAAAGCGGACCGGCCGGGGGATATGGAATCCTGGTGCAGGTGGATCACGGCAATGGACTGACCACACTGTATGGTCATAATTCGCAGGTCGCGGTCAGTGTCGGGCAGCAGGTCAAAAAGGGACAGGTGATTTCANNCATGTTCATTACGAGGTTCGGCAACATGACACGGCTATCGATCCCTGGCGTTATTTGCTATCGAACCAGCGTTTGTCAAAAAGCTGACCGGAAATTTCAGCTTACTTATTAAAACAGCCACAGCCCGCATAGCGGCTGTGGCTGTTTTAATAATCGGGCAAAGCGGTTCGCGGAAAGATCAGGGGATGATCAGGGTAGCGCCTTGCGTCTGCCTGGCCTCGGCGCCTCGATGGGCTGCAACAATCTCAGTAAGCGCGTATCGGGCGCTGATGCTGGGTTTGACAACGCCGGCGGCAATGACGGCGAACAGTTCCGCCGCATTGGCACGGAATACGGCCGGATCCGCGTTGTGTGGGAAAACGGAGGGCCGGGTCAGAAATAAGCAGCCCTTTTTATTCAGCAATTCCGGATCAATGGCCGGCGCCGGGCCGGATGCTGCGCCAAACAAGACCACCAACCCGAAGGGCGCGGCACAGTCCAGCGACTTCAGGAAAGTATCCTTGCCGACAGAGTCATAGACCACGTCGGCTTTTTTGCCGTTGGTGGCCGCCAGCATTATCTGCGGCCAATCCCCTTTCGAATAGTCGATCGCGAGATCGGCACCGGCGGCCCTGGCCACCGCGCATTTTTCCGGCGATCCGGCTGTGCCGATGACAAAGGCACCGAGACTTTTTNNCCCACTGGCAGAGAATCTGGCCAACACCGCCGGCGGCGGCATGAATCAAAACGGTTTCGCCCGATTTGACGGCGTGAGTTTTTCTCAATAGGTATTGCGCAGTCATTCCTTTGAACAACAAAGCCGCAGCCTGTTCATCGGAGACTCCGGCCGGGATACTGACCAGTTTTTCGGCCGGAACATTCCGATAATCGGCGTAGGCGCCCAAACCGGCGTTCATATAGGCGACCCGGTCGCCGACCTTAAAGGATTCGACGGCAGACCCAACGGATTCGACCACCCCGGCGGCTTCATGGCCCAATCCCGTGGGCAGTGGCAGCGGATAAACCCCCTTGCGTTGATAGATATCGATGAAATTGAGTCCGATGGCGGTTTGTCGGATCTGGACTTCATTTGCTGCCGGATCCGTCAGTTGCACCGTGACGACCTGCATGTTTTCCGGGGCGCCGAATTCTGTAATCATTACCTTACGCGCTGTTCGCATCGTATCATCCTCCCAATCAATATGCTTCTTTTAAACTTTTTCATCCATGCTTCCCTGCCGGGCCGAACGTAAATAAGCCTGAACCATGTCTTCCGGCTTTTTTTCGATGGTGATTTCCACGTCGGCGGCAGATTTTTCTGTGCGGGGCTGATCAACGGCGGCAGGCGCGGTTTCCGTGCCAAACTCAGCCAGACTATCTGTAATGGAATCGTGAACCGGGAATAGGCTGGTCAGGCCCGTCATATCGAAAATCTCCAGAATTCCGGGGTTAAGACAACAAAGAGCCAACCCGCCGCCGGCCTTGACGGTTCGCTTTAAGGCGGAAAGGAATACTCGCAGGCCGATGCTCGAAACATATTCCGTACCGGAAAAGTCACATACAATCTTGCAGTGACCATTGTTTATCAGGCGGTTACACAGTTCCTCCAACTCGGGGGCGGAGGTGACGTCGACCCGTTGGGGTAGCGTGATTATGCGAATACCTTTCAGTTCCCTTAGCTGCATGTCATAATATCCCCTTTAAAAATCAGGCCGGATTTGCGGTTGCCGGAATGATCAACACTTCCGTGTTCTTTATTTTTGCCTCCAGGTCGCCTTTGATGGAGTCGATGCTTTGCTGGACCTGCTTCATTTTTTGATCTCCATCGAATTCGAGGAAGATTTCAATGAAGCGCCGGTCAGCATCCCGGCGCAGGCGAATGGCGTGACAGTCGACATAGTCGTCAAAATGCGACGAAAGTTCCCGCAGGACTTGCGCCTGCAACGCTTCATCCTGGTCGTAGTAATGATAAACATTGGTAAGACCAGCTGCGGCAAATAGATCCCGTACCTCCGGCTTTAACAGACAAAATGCCATCTGCCCCTGTAAACGGTGAAAGTCTTTAAGAACCGATACAAACATCGACAAGCCGGCCGTAGAGACAAATGTGGTTCGCGAAAAATTGCAAAGGATGTTTCGCGTTCCTTCGTCAAAAAGGCGTCGGAGCAGGGTTTCCACCGCCGCGACTGTTTCATCCGCCACTTCATGAGGCAACACGACTACTTTTGTAGTTCCGTGTGTATTAACTTCGATTTCCAAATTGCCAGCCCTCCAGAGCCTTATTGCAACGTATTTCCATACAAAGCCCCGGAAATCCTGCTCGGGGGAGAATTTAGGAGACCGTTCCGTTAGTAGCCCCAGGAGCGGATGGCAAAGGGAAGATCAAGCGCTTTGGCATTTGAAGACTTGTAGGTCACAATCGTGTCTTTGTTGAGCTGTAATGTTTGTTCGGAATACAGACCGGCATACGTTCCACCGCTCACCTGCATATCGCCTTCCGCGATCAGCAACGTGTTGTTCAAATCGGCGGAACTGGCCACTATGGAACCGGTTGCCGCGCCGTTGGCGGAAGCCATGATAAAGGCGGACATGGTGCTGCCAATCAATGCATTGCTGCTGACGGTCACATTGCCGAGCGAGTATATCTTCGTGCGGGAATTGGGATTGTTGTAATTGATGGTGCCGCCATTGAAACTAAAAGTGGTGGTCGTATCAGTGCGGGCGGCGATGAACGTGACAGTGCTGCCGAGAATCTGCGAACCTTTGTTCAAAATCACGGAACCGCCGTCGGCGTATATACTGATGCTGCCGCCGGAATCCGCCTGGATCAGGGCGTTTTGTTCCAAAGCGACGCCGCCTTGGGCATGGATCGTGATATGGGAGCCGGTGATACTGTTGCCGGAGCCAAGAGTGAAACTGCCGCCCTGCACATAAATGGTTACCGGTTGCCCCGGGGTATTGATATTGGTACTTTCACGATAATCGCCGGTATGAGAATTGGAGCCGCTCGGCAGCGGCGACGGAAACGTCGGCATGGGAATCCGGAGGTCCGATACATCCAGCGGCGCCAATACGGGCATGGGACTGCAGGAATAATTGGCGGAAGTGTTGCAATAGGTCGATCCGGAAATGACGCCGGCAGGAACGCTGATGGTGCTGGCGGTGGAGGCGCCGTTGATGACCGTTTTGTTGTTGGTCGTCAAGGTTTTATTTGTTGCGGTGTCGCCGTTGATAACCGCTGTGTTCATGGTTGTGTTGCCGTTGCCCGAATACACGGCGTATTGCAGAACATTGGACAGGGACGTTTTCGCCTTGACGGTCACGGTTTTTTTGGTGTTGTTGACGGTGCGTTCGGAAGTGATGGTAAAAACCATGTTCGCCTTCGGCAGCGTTCCGTCGCTGACCGCCGGCGTAACCCCGTCGGCGCGGGTCAATGTCACCACATATTTCTTTTGGGCTGCCGGAAAGGCCGCATCGAACGGAACGTCCTGTCCGACCCAATTCCAGACGGTGCTGGGTTTGTAAAGTGACATCAGCGCCACTTTGGCGCCTGCTTCGGCTGCGTACTGGGCTTCGATGCTATCGCGGTTGATCCGGNNGGATCTCATGGGCAATCATCGGCGCCGTTGCCGCGAGCAGCATGACAAACAAAACCATGATCAACATGGCCAGGATCGAGGATGCTCCCTGGCGGTTGGTTGGGCGCTTCATACTGCCCCTCCCGTCATGATGTCACATTCCACATGACAACTGTAAAGCACAGGGTTCGTTGCGGACTCCCCGAGTAGGAGCCGTCATTTACCACAATCCTGATGGTCAGCCGGCTGGGTTGCGCCTGACTGTCGGCGGCGCAGAGCTCTTCGCAGTTGTAGCTGCAAGTTGCGGTATCCCGAAGAAAAGTAACACTTTGGACGACTCCGGCCGCCAAAGTTTCAGTGACCGAGCCGTTTTTTGTGATCACGATGGCGCGGGTTGCGGAGTCGCAATAGATGGCATACGTGTTTCCGTTTTCCGGAGCGTCTGTATAGGTCATTTGCGTGACGCTGCCACCTGCGACGGGCGAAGTGACGCTGACCGGCTCTATGCGCAGATGGTCCGACAATCGGTTTGCCGCATGCCGCGCCGGTGCCAGAATGTTTCCCAGCGCGAGATTGAATTTGGAGGACATGATTCCAGTTTTCAAAACGCCGGCAACAGCTGCCAACATAACCGCCAGCAGTGCGATGCCGATCAGGACCTCCACCAAGCTGACCCCGGCTTGAAGTTCTTTTTTCTTCATGACCACACCTGCTTGTCACTCATTGTAATAAAAATAATAAGAACTGATGGCGATAGACCGGGGGGCATTATTAAAGGCGGGATCCAGCCAGGTTACCGTTACCTTGACCGGAACCAGATTCAGCCCATTCAGTGGCGATATGGCCTGGGTCGCGGTGTCGCGGGTATGTTCAATGGTAAAAATACCCCGGGTGCTTGTTGACGGCAGAACCGGCGAGATGGTTTTGCCATCGAAATATTTCAGCTTTTCCAGGGACTGCTGGGCCAGATAGGTTGCCTGTGTGGCTTGGTCGCTGAAGTAGGCGGACTTGGTTGTCTGCGTGAATGCGGCTATGACCGCCAGGATCCCGATGGTCAGAATAAGGAAAGCGAGCAGTGAATCCAGAAGGATCCAGCCGTTTTTTGAATGCAGCAATTTCAGATGGCACACCAGGCGTTGAGGAATCAAGACCATCACCTCAAGTTTAACTGTTGACCAACAACGGCCCACTACAATAAAAAAGCTTTGGGCGTATGATCCCAAAGCTAAAGAAAAGCCGGTAACAGCAGAACCCAAAGAGTTCAGGCGTGCGCGGCCACAAAGCAACGGTGGCGATAGCGGCAACACTGGTCGCCGCTGCAATCCGCCAAGTTGGAGAATATCCCGAAGATCCCGCAGGTTTGCTCATGACAGCCAATCTCCTTTGGGGTATTCCATCTCGCAATTATAAAATTTTTGTTTAATTTTATCAAAATCGGCAGAAATTTGCAAAACAATTGCAAGACATACCGGAAATCGTCGCCATAATCGGAAAATGTGTTTTGGTGATGTTGCCAAAAGGTTGACACTGGAAGTCAATGCGCTATATGATATTTACAAGTAATAAAAATATTTTGAAAATTAAAGGAGGGGAAACAATGTCAGTAAAATGGGACGGAACCAAACTGCTAAAAACAATCGTTGCCAATGAAGAGTCGACGGCTAAACTTTATCGGGCCATCGCCGAGAACGCTAATATCGGCGCGAAGTTTTTTGAAATATTGGCTGCGGATGAGGAAAGACATAAGAAAATCTACGAAGCGCTGTTGGTCAAATATGCGGACAAACTCGGACTGGAATTGGACGAAGCGTATTCGGAATACATCGATTTGTTGATCAGGCGGAATGTGGTTTTTGACAACAAACTGATCGAAGATGCCAAAACCATCACCATGCGCGACCAGATTCTGGATATCGCCGAGCGCGCTGAGCGCGATGCGATCTTGTTTGTATCCGAGCTGCAGAAAATGTATCCGGATATGGCAACAGATGAAATGGGCATTATCCTGAACGAAGAAAGAAAACACTTAAAGATGGTCCTTGAAAAGCAGGGATTGCCGCAGCCTTATATTCGGGGCCTTTGATCTGACTGGATTCATCGACTCGGCAGGACGGTTTGAACCCGCAAGGTTGGCAGTTACTTCCCTTGCGGGTTTTCTTGTCGGGAAATTCGCTGTACGATGAGGCGAAAGATTCCGGATGAAAGCGCAAGGAGGGATTCAGGTGCGGATGCTCCGGTGTTTAATCGTTACCATGATGATGCTGCTGCTTACTACGACAACCATGGCGGCCATCCCGAACGGGCCGCTTCAGAAAAAACCGGAACCTTTAAAACCGAGCTTGCGGGTGACATCGCCAATCGGCGGGGAACATTGGACTATCGGGAGCCCGGTGAAGATTACCTGGATTAGCACCGGCGTTACCGGTCCACTGCGAATCGTGTTGACTCAAAATGGCATGGACATCGGAACCATTGCCCGCCCTGACGCCGGCGACGGCGAATTCGAATGGAACCCGGGTAAGTTGTTGCCGCCCGATGACCAAAAGATGATCGAAGGGGCAGGATATAAGATCAGAATCGAAACCTTAACGAAATCGGTCGCGGCCGAAACTCCCAATGCATTCGCGATCGCCCGGTCAGCCAGCAAGATTTACTTGCCGAATTCCGCCGACCATCTAGCCGCGTTGACCGCGAAAAAAATAACAGTGACATACCCCAAAGCCGGCGATGCGTTTAACAGAATCGGTACGATCGACATTTCCCATCAGTATTCCGCAAATCTTAAAGGCAGCTATATCAAATTGCTCCTCTTAAAGGCCGACGAACAACCCGGGCCGAATTCTTTTATCATCCAGGGCAAGTGGTCGATCAACTCGGGAAGATTCCACTGGAACCTTCCCGGCCCCGAAGAGATTGAGCTTGGTTCCTACCGGATTCGTGTCCAGTCGCTGGCGCATCCGGACGTCTATGGCGACAGTGGTATATTTTCCTTTACGGCGCAGGAACATTCGGTTACTGCAGGTTATACCGCCCAAATCAGTAATCACGAAAAAATCCATCGCCGTGCGGCGAATGGCATGACTGCGGTAGTCTGGGATGCTAGTTCGCAACCTAATGTACCGGGTTCAGTCCGTGTTGGATTCCGAAACCTCAGTCATGATGATAATCAAATCAACTATGTGTATCGCAGTTTTGTCCGCTTCAATCTGAACAACCTGAAAGGGACCGTTAAGTGGGCGAAGCTAAGCTATGTCAAAAACGACGGCACGCCGGATGCCAACCGACCGACATATGCGCTTTCCCTGCCGTGGAATGGCAGCGCATCCGATCTTTTTTCGGTGCCGGGCAAGCCGATCAATCCACTGGACGCTGCGCAAATGCGTGATCTGGTGCAAAGTTGGATCGACGATCCCAACATGAATTTTGGACTCGTGATGACTGGACCCGATGAAAGTATGGCCAACAACAACGCGGGACACATCATGTATCTCGGCGATGTAAGGCTGGAAATCGGTTTGACGGTAATAGACTGAGTCAGCGAAGGGAATAGTTGCAATTACAAATGAAAAAGCAATGCCAAAGGCCCGCGTCAGGTTCATCCCGGCGCGGGTCTCTTAATTTTTCGGATTAAGTTCCTTGGTAGCGTCGCAGGGTGACCTTTCCAAGAGAACAATCCGTCAAATGTTTTTGCTATATTGTCAAGATATTTCGAATAAGGCGACGAAAAACGCAGCAGATAAATTATTATCCTTGATCAAGAACTTTGTTTACAAAAGTACTCTGTGATAAAATATCCTCATTAACATGAGAAAATATTATCAACCGTGAAGGGCAAAACAAACCAGGAGTAAATCACGCAACGATCGAGGTTAGGCAAGAGGGATACAAAAGAAGTCAGATATATAGTAAGGAGGAAGCAAATGACTATTTTGCAAGCGGCACAAGCGCAACAGGCAGAACTTACGGCAATCCGAAGACAGCTGCATCAGAATCCCGAGATTGGCTTCGAGGAAGTGGAGACGACCGCATTGATCCGGCGTGAACTGGCAAAACTGGACGTGGAAATGCCGCCGCTGTCCATCACGACCGGAGTATTGGGCATTATTCGGGGCACCAAGCCGGGGCAAGGGAAGACCCTCGCTCTGCGGGCAGATATCGATGCGCTGCCGATCCAGGAAAAAACCGGGGTGCCTTATGCGTCGGTTCGTCCGGGCGTGATGCACGCCTGTGGCCATGATGGCCATACCACCGTGTTGCTGGGAGTGGCCCGGCTTTTGAGCGGAATGCGCGACCAATTTTCCGGCACGGTGAAGCTGCTGTTTCAGCCGGCCGAAGAGAGACTGACCGGCGCAACGAGCATGATCGCGGCCGGGGTTTTGGAAAATCCGTCGCCGGAGGTTATTTTAGGATTACATGGCGGGACGGAGACACCGATCGGTAAGGTTGGAATATGGCCCGGCCCGTTCATGGCGTCGGCCGATCAGTTCACCGTGACCGTCACCGGCGCGGGTGGTCATGCGGCCTATCCGCACCGAAACCGGGATCCGCTGCTGGCGGCCGCTCATGCCGTGGTCGCGTTGCAATCGATCGTGAGCCGTGAAATCGATGCTGTAGACAAGGCAGTAGTGTCCGTCTGCCAATTCAATGCCGGGACGGCCTTCAACATTACTCCCGGCGAGGCCGTCATTACGGGAAGCGTACGCTGTCACGATCCCAAAGTGCGGATGTCCATGCCGGACCGCATTGATCGCATTGTAGGCGGTGTAGTCGGAGGGCTGAATTGTTCGCACAAACTGGACTACATTTTCGGAATTCCGGCTGTGGCCAATGATNNAGTCCTGGGAACGGAAAATGTGATTCCCCTGGAACGGCCGCTCATGGGCTCTGAGGATTTCGCCTTTTTCCTGGAAAAGCTTCCGACTGGCGGTATTTTCCGGTTGGGCGTGGGGAATGCACCGGGGCGGGTGCTGCACAATGCGCTGTTCGATTTCCCCGATGAGGCGCTTGCCGTGGGTGTGGCGGCCATGACGGCGTTTGCCTTGAAACAGTGCCAATAATCCAGACCGCAAACGAATTAAGGAGGTAAAGAAAGTGGGAGAACCTGAAAAGACCGAAGCGCCGGTAAAGGCGAGCAAAGTTCCGTTTGTTGGGTATTTAGCATTACTGTTTGCCATTTTGTTTTTTTCCGGAATGTTCGCCGCTGAAAAAGGAGCGCTAGGGGCACTTGATTTCAACATCGTCAACGGAAAGTTCGGTACCATGAAGGATTTTGCCAAGGCAACATTCTATGGCGGCGGCGGTATCGGCGCACGCGACGGTTTCCTATTTGCCATTACGTTGTTCCCGGGCGTCATGCTGGCACTGGGGATTGTGGAAGTCGTTGACCATTTCGGCGGTTTGAAAGCTGCCGAAAAGTTAATGTCGCCGATCCTGAAACCGTTAATGGGGATACCCGGGATCACCGGCCTGGCGATGGTCACCAGTCTGCAGAGTACAGACGCCGGCTCGGGCATGACTCGACTTCTTCGGGAGTCCGGTCAAATTACGGAACGGGAGAAAAGTATTTTTGCCGCTTTCCAATTTTCTTCGGGCGCCAGTATTACAAACTATCTGACGATCGGTTCGGCCTTGTTCGCCTTTATCAAACTGCCGATTATTGTGCCGCTGGGCGTTATTTTCGTGATGAAAATTTTTGGCGCCAACTTGATGCGGCTCTATTTGACCAAGTTTTATAAGGGGGACCTCGGACAATGAACAATAAAACAATCGTTGACATTTTTGTTGATGGCGCCCGCAAGGGGTGGAACATTGCGGTTGCCAGCATTGTACCGAACGTAATAATGGCCTTTGCGGTCATCCAGGTGCTGAAAATCACAGGCTTGCTGCAACTGCTCGGCAACGTGTTTGCGCCGGTCATGGCAATCTTTGGACTGCCGGGCGAGGCCGCCATGGTACTGCTGGCGGCATGGATCGCCAATGGCGGCGGCGTGGGTGTCGCAGCCAGTTTGTTTACTGCCGGAACGATCAACGATGCTCATGTGACCATCTTGTTGCCGGCAATTTTCCTGATGGGGGCGCAGCTGCAATTCATGGGCCGTTGCCTGGGAACGATCGGCGTGCAATCCGGTCTCTATGCGGCGTATTTTTCCATCAGCGTCATCAATGCAATGGGGGCCATGTTGCTAACCCGCCTGATCCTCTCCTTCTATTAATCCTATTACGGATGTACGCATAGCAAAAAGCCAGCGAATCTCGCGGGCTTTCATCATGTGTGGATTAAAATGGCGGAGGCGATCCGCGATCTTGTCAATCCGACTCAATTTGTTTCTTTTCCTGGTTTTGCTATCGTGGCTGGCATTTGTCATTCTAAGAAAAAAACGATTTCACTTACCACTCTGGCTTTTTGAACTTTTTGTTTCCCGCCGCCTTCACTATAGAGATATTTTTCAGAAAGAGAAATTTGCCCTTGTGAAGCAGTTTTTATTTTGCCTAATTTTGCTTGCGAATCGGCTGCAAATTGCTGGCCGGCGATGCGTGCGTTTTTGGTGCTTTCAGCGATTAATTGCGGCTTTATCGAATTTAATTCAGGATAAGAATAGGTAGTATTTATAGTAGCTGTCAAATCTTTGGTAACCAACTCCAGGTTTATTTGCGATGCTTTATTTTCTATGGTTTCTACGTCTTTCGATTTTACTGTTAGGCTTTGCCCAACGGTATAGCGGTCTATTTTTACTTGTACCTGTTCGCCGTTTTGCATGCGGGTTTCGTAATATTTTTGTCGGTCGGTTACAGCTACATTGCCTATCGTAATGTCATTTTTGTTGTATCCGATTTTTGTTAAATAATCCATAATGGCACTTTTCTTATTTTCCGTTTGCTGAAATATATTCTGGAAATCATCGCCCGAAAACGAAAAATATAAGGTAATAGTAGCGGAAGTTGCCTTCATATCCATTTCAGCTAATCCATTTACGGTTACTACGCGGTCTTTGTCGCTAAATGTTTTTAGTCCTAGGAAAATAAAATAACCTAACAAACAAAGACCTAGCAATAGCGAAAAACTTAAAATAACTGAGTTTGCTACGTTTTTGGTTTCCGGATTATTATTTGTAACGCTGGTAACTTCCATAAAAGATTCAGCTCCTTTCCCCAATGCCATTTCTGGATTCTCAGAACAGCAGTCCATTGGCGGAACTTCTCACTCCAATTTAATATATTAATAACATAAATTAGGGTAAATTGAAAGGAGTTTTTAATACTCCATTCGCTTTTAGTTGACAACAAAAAGCCCGCGAAGTTCGCGGGCTTTCATCGTGTGTGGATTTGAATGGAGAAGGACACGAGTTTAATACAAAATGCACCCGTTGGCTTTGTTCCCGTTTGTTCCGTTTGCTTAGTGCACACCCTTACTTTTTCCGTTAGTTCAAGTTTAATTGCATTGAATTCGTATGACATCTCACTGTATAATATTATTCATATAAATAAGTTAGATTGGCGGATATTTTATGTTACCTGACGCTTTATTCCTGAATGTACATATGTACGGTATTATGGTTGCCGTCGGAATACTCTGCGCTTTTGGAGTCTTGTTTTTCTACGGAAAAAAAACATCTGTTGATGCCAAATTTCTGGACTTTGTTTTTTATGATGGTCTAATCTCCATAGCTGTCGGTTTCGGTTTCGCAGCACTGTTTCAAGCCACATATAACTACATCGAAAATCCGTCTGAGGGTTTTCATTTCGGAGAAGGAATCACCTTTATCGGCGGACTGATCGGCGGAGCGGTATGTTTCCTTGTTATCTATTATTTCAAAAGAAAAAAATACAATAACAGCATATCTGATGTTCTCTCACTGTTACCATGCTGTATTGTTGTCGCGCATGGCTTTGGCAGGATTGGGTGTTTTTTTGCCGGTTGCTGTTATGGCCGAGAAACAGATTGCTTTCTCGGATTGAAGTTTCCAGGAATGCCAAACCCGGTTCATCCGACGCAGTTGTATGAAGCTGCATTCCTCTTTGTACTGTTTGCTCTGTTCTCATATCTTCTTCTCAAAAAGAAATACAAGTACAATATGCCGCTTTATCTCATCCTTTACGGCATATTTCGTTTTCTGGTTGAGTTTATTCGCGGCGATGACCGTGGAAATTTTATAGGGATCTTCTCACCGTCACAGTTCTGGTCGGTTTTGATGATAATCGGTGGCGTGGTGCTGTATGTAGTTTTATATAAATTGATGGCGGAAGAAATGGAACCATAAAGCACCATCGCCGATTAAAATGATATTAATATTGGTAGGACTGGGAATGATTTTTTACCCTATTCTATAATGCAAGAGCACGGTGCTTCCGTGCTCTTTTTATATATTTGATTATAATTTCTATTCCTTTTTTAAGTGATTCCGAATCAAAATATATCGGGATAACAAAGCCATTGCCAAGTCGGAGTTGCCCGATTATTTTTTTTTTGCAATAAACACCGAGAAATTTTGAAAAGGTTATTGACATATGCCGGAAACGGGATATAATAATAATTGTAATCGGCATATGTCGGAAACTACAAGGAGGTGAATGATATGCCAAGAAGGGACGGAACTGGCCCAATGGGCGCAGGATCAATGACCGGAAGAGGATTAGGCTTATGCACAGGCGCAAACACAGTTAAGTATGGTGCTGGTCTTGGACTGGGATTAGGTTTAGGACTTGCCTGCAGACGTGGTTTTGGACGTGGCTTCGGAAGAGGGTTTGCCGTAAATCAGAATTCCTCCAGGACGCAAAAAGAACTGCTCCAAGAGCAAAAGAACGTGCTGAAAAGCCGCCTCGATGTCATTGATAAGCAGTTAGAAAATTTGTAAGAGCAGCAGAAATAACCGGAGGACGCTCTGGTTATTTCTGTCGTTAAGTGAGGTGAGATTATATGCCAAGACCCCGAAAATGGAGAAAAGTATGCTGCCTTCCAGACAGCAATCGTTTCGGACCTCTTGACTCCCCTGCAGATGCAGTAAACACAGTCAATATGACCGTTGATGAGTATGAGACTATAAGACTAATTGATTTGGACGGATTCACACAGGAAGAATGCGCCAATCAAATGAACATTTCTCGCACAACGGTTCAAGGAATTTATGATCAGGCAAGAAAAAAACTTGCCGAGTCTTTGGTCAACGGAAAAGTTCTTTGGATAGAAGGCGGTGAATATCAACTCTGTGACGGCAGAGGGAACGGCTGTGGCAGAGGCGGCTGTTGGCGTCATAGATGCGGCAGAGGTTTTGCAGAAGAGCCAGAAGCTGAAAACAATATAAATGTGATTAGAACGGAGGATTCAAATGAAAATAGCGATACCNNTAGATGAACAAAACTTGGAATCAAATGTGTGCCCATCCTTTGGGCGAGCACCACACCTTCTCTTTTATAATACAGTCACAAAAGAAACCTATTATCTTGATAACAGTGCTGTTGCCAGCCAGGGCGGAGCAGGCATCAGAGTTGCCCAGGTAATAGCCGATCACGGCGTTCGCGCACTGATTACTCCCCGCTGCGGTGAAAATGCGGAAGAGGTATTGCGCAAGTCAGAGGTACTGATCTATAAATCAATACCCGGAACCGCGCAGCAAAATATTGACGCGTTTGTAGCCGAACAGCTTATTTTGCTCAG
>DCTI01000095.1 GCA_002329525.1 Negativicutes bacterium UBA1444 | reverse complement strand
GGGAATTGTGCACGAATACCCCCTGTGCGGTCAAAAAGTTTTCATTGTCCGCTACGGAAATATCATAAACGTAGCGTTCCATCGGCTGCTCCGCCAGCGAGTCGACGGCGATGGGATAGATCTGGCTGGCGCGCTGGAGGACTTGCAACAAATTGCCAAGTTCGGCATTTTGCCGCAAAATCCGTTGCGCCCGAATTGTTTCAAAATCTGCGGCATTTCCNNGCGGCCTCGTCCGTTGTTTCGGCAAGAAACAGGCGCGAACTCAGTTCGGAAAGATTCACCGGCAAGTCGAATCCGGCCAACACACAGTTTTCCGGACGCAATCCGGCGATTTCTTCCAAGCGAAGCTGCTCGACTTCCGTCAACACCCGTTCCGACAAGTTCCGGGACCACTGCATGACCTGATCGGGCCCGATTGCGCCCGTGCCCGCATACCCATCGGCAAAATCACGGCCGCACACCGCTGATAATAGAGGCCGCAAATATTCATAATCAAACGGGGTTCCAGTTGAGCGCACTTGATAGATATCCGGACCGACTGACGCAGCAGTCGCGATTCGGTAGTAATTGCCGACGGCGGCCATGCTGGCCGTTTCCAGGGCTGCCTGCGACAAAGAGGACAATACTCCGAGGCGGGTCAGCAACAACCAGATGCCGTCCCGCAATTCCCGCGAATGAGTGGCGCCCACTTGCTGCTCCAGACTGAACTCATCAGACTGAACACTGAAGAATCCCTCCAGAAAAGCCCGAACAATCGAATTGCCAGCGAAGAAAATCTCTGTCGGCACGCGTTTGGTGGAAATCCCGGTGCCGCAGACATCGCGGACAAATGAGGCAAAACGGCTGCCAACCCTACAAACCAGATCGCCGGTTTTTTGGTTCCTATCCAGCNNCTGTTTGTCGCAGTGTTTGCCTGTCAGCTCCGTTTCCGCCGATGATCCGCCGGCGACATAGTAGCCGAAGAAACGGGCAAGATGTTCATTCAACTCCACGGTATCCACCGGATAGCGCCGTGATGCCGGATACGTCCGCAGATCATACACGTGGCGCTGTGTTTCCGGTTCCCATTGGGCCGGAACAAGCCCAACGCGCAAACTTTCGGGGCAAGCGGTACTAACCTGGCCTGACTGGTCCAGCGTCATAATGGAATGATTATCGGTCACGGCCACTGTTTGGCCGCTCTTGAGCTGAACGCGCAAGATCCGGTTGAAGTTGTAATGTTTCAGGGAATCGGTAATCTCCTTAAGCTCCGTACGCCCAGTTTCGTAATTGAGACTCAGCGCGGCAAAACGACCTAGTTCGAATTTCAAATGGAATTCTTCCATGGACATTGTTTGCAGTTGGGCTTCCTGTCGGTCATAAACCCAAATCCGCTCGTCCGCGGGCAAGGAATGCATGGAATTCAGATTATAGATCAGCGCTTCCATCGCCTGAAATACTTCGTCATTATCGACGCCGCGCATGAAGGGCGACATATCGCGGTCAAAATAGGCAAAGCTTTGCCCGCCGAACATATCGTTCTGTGAAGATTGCAAAATGATCGCGGCTAAGGCCGTGGCCGATCCCGGCCGTTTAGGCGGGCGGATGTAACCATGCCCATTATTGAAGCCGTTCTTCAATAATTTTCCAAGCGGGATTTGAACACAGTTCAGGGTTTTTCCGTAAAAATCCAGGTCATGGATATGAATGTCCCCCCGCACGTGGGCTTGCGAAAGATGCTCAGGGATCAGTCGGGTAAGATAATAGGCCTTGCTGGCGGCGCTGGCGATCTGCAACATTTTCGCCGACGGTGAGTTGGAGACATTGGCGTTGTCGCGGCTGGTTTCAACCAAGATGTCCTGAACGGCGTCCATCAGCTCCGATTTCCCATCCCGAATCCGGCTCCGCTTGGAACGATACAGAATATATGCCTTGGCGGTTTTGGCATGGCCGCGTTCGATCAGGACTTTTTCCACCATGTCCTGTACGTCTTCCACGCCGCACCCATGACCATTGTATTTTTGACGGAGCAGACGCAACACATCCAAAGTAAGCTCCATCGCCATCTCCCGGTCGGAACCGCCGACAGACTGGGCCGCCTTGTAAATCGCCTCGGTGATTTTGTTGGGATCAAAGGCGACTTCCCGACCGTCCCGTTTTCGGATTGTTGTCAACATGCTATTCCCCACCCTCTTGTTTTGCCGGCTGCGATTTTGCCGACACCTTGGATTCTTCCGACATCGGTTTGGCCCGTTTTAAGGCTTCCAATTCCTGCATAAAATTATCGATATCCGTAAATTCCCGATACACCGAGGCAAACCGGACATAGGCCACATGATCCAATTCTTTGAGGTATTTCATCAGAACTTCGCCGATGACCCGGGACGGAATCTCCCGTTCCATTGTGTTGCGAAGCTCTTTTTCCACCTTGTCGGCGGTTTCTTCGAGTGTTTTCAGCGAAATGGGCCGTTTTTCACATGCCTTCATCAGGCCGTTGAGAATTTTGGTCCGATCGAACGCCATCCGCCGGCCGTCTTTCTTTACTACCCGCAGCGGCAAATCTTCAATCATTTCATAGGTGGTAAAACGCTTGGCGCATTGGAGACATTCCCGACGCCGACGAATGGAATTTCCTTCTTCCGCCGCCCGCGAATCGATCACCTTACTGTCCGGATAGTCACAAAACGGGCATCGCAATCGGCATCTCTCCTTCGCGTCAATATTAAGCATATGTGGTAGTCCGTATTATATTATACGCAATATCTTGTGGAATTCCTGCCTCACACAAAAATATATTTCATAGTTTTCGCCGGTAAGAGCGCAAAAAAAATCAGGGATCGGGTTCTATCCCGACCCCTGAATACCAAACGTTAAGCTGGGCGGACCTTGTGCTCCAGGCGTTTGCGTTCATCCCGTTCCTTCCAGACCAGCCAGACCGGACTTGCCAGAAAAACCGTGGAATAGGTGCCGGAAATGAACCCGATGATCAACGCCAAAGCAAAATTTTTCGTCGTCTCGCCGCCTAAGAAATACATTGCCACAACGCAAAACATAACTGTCAGAGAAGTATAGATCGAACGGGTCATGGTCTGCCAGATGCTGCGATCGACCAGTTCCGGCAAGCTGTCACCCTTCTTCATGAATTTCATGTTTTCGCGGATGCGGTCAAAAATTACGATGGTATCATTGATGGAATAACCGACAATGGTCAACATTGCGGCCACAAAGGTCGCATCGATTTCCTTCCGGAAGATCGAGAACAACCCTACAACAATCATGACGTCGTGCACCAGCGCCAATACGCCGGCCACGCCGAACCGATATTCGAACCGGAACGCAACATAGGCGATAATGACCACCCAGGACAGCAACAAGGCAATGAGGGCTTCGCGGGTCATTTCGGAGCCGATGGTCGCGCCGACCTTCTCGATGCGCATGATTTCATATTTGCCCAATCTATCGTTCAGGCCCTGTAATACCGCCTTGCGTTCGGTTTCATCCAGCACCCGGGTGCGGATAATGACGTTCGGTGCCTTATCGACCTTTTCCGTTCCCGCCAGCTGCAACGTGCTGTTTTCCAAGCCGTAATTCTGCAAAACATCACGCACTTCCGAAACTGTGACCGGTTTGGCAAATTTTAGATCCAACATGGTTCCGCCCGTAAAATCAATCCCCAGATTAAATCCTTGGACGGCGATGGAAATCAGCCCGGCAGCAATCACAATCAAAGAAAGGGCTAAAGATGCATACTTATATTTTACAAACGAAAATTTCATATGGTTCGCCTCCTATGCCCCATAAGCCTTGGCGCTCTTGAACAGCTTGGCATTCATCAGCAGCCTCAGCAAAAATTTTGTTACGGTAACCGCCGTAAACATACTCAGCACGTTGCCCAGGCAAAGTGTCACGGCAAAACCGCGCACGGGCCCGCTTCCAAAGAAGAACAAGATGATTCCCGCAAAAATGGTTGTGATGTTGGAGTCGAAAATCGTGATGAACGCTTTGGTGAACCCGGCATCCATGGCGGACCGCAGGGTTTTTCCCGCCCGGATTTCTTCTTTAAAGCGTTCAAAGATCAATACGTTGCCGTCAACCGCCATGCCGATGGACAAAATAATACCGGCAATACCGGGCAACGTTAACGTGGCATTCAGCATTTTCATGCAGAATAATGTCATCATCACATATAAAAGCAAACTGATATCGGCGACCAACCCGGACATGCGGTAATAAAGCAGCATAAAAACAGCAACGAAGGCAATGCTGACTGCAAAGGCTACTGTGCTCTTTTCCTTGCTGTCATCGCCAAGGGTCGGACCGACGGTGCGGGTTTCCAAAACCTCCACCTTAACCGGCAAAGAACCTGAACGAAGAAGTATGGCCAGCCGTTCAGCCTCTTCAATGGTTCGGTTGCCGGTAATGACGGCCTTGCCACCCATAATTGGTTCATTGACCACCGGATTGGTGAGAACCTGCTTATCCAACAAAATCGCGATATGCTTGCCGACATTTTTGCTAGTCAGCTCGCCGAATACCTTGCCGCCTTGTTCGGAAAACTCCAGTGCGACCAGATTTTGCTTGGCTTGATCAATCTGTGCTTTGGCATCTTTCAGGTCTTTGCCTGTGAGATGGGTAACGCCCTTTTCGTCCTGGAACTCCAGCAGAGCCGTTTTACCAATCATTTCGATCGCCTTTTCCGGGTCCTTTACACCCGGCAACTCGATGATGATGCGGCGTTCGCCCTGACGCTGGATCAGCGGCTCGGTCAGGCCCAGTTCGTTAATCCGCTTTTCAACGATTTTAAGAACCCGTTTGACAGCGTCTTCGTCCACCTTGGCTTCCGGCGTGTCAACAGCCTCCAGCACCACATGCGTGCCTCCCTGCAAGTCAAGACCCTGTTTGACCGACAAGGCGAGCGGGGTAATGTAGTAGCCACAAACAAGAACAATGATGGCGACTACGGCCAAAAACTTGGTAAGTTCTGCCGATCTCAAGTAGTTTCCCCCCAACCGTTCTAATTTCAAACATGAATATTATAGTCTTTCGCCGACAAAGGTGTCAATCAAAACCCGCCGCGGCAACTTCGGGATAGTGTTACGTCAGGTAGTGAACGGTTCGGGATTCCAGCCGATTGTCAAACTGCCGGCTTTCGATTCCCAGGACAATCACCGACATATGATCCGCCGCCTGATACCCGTCCAACGACAACGCCCGGTCCAGGATGGATTCCGCCAGATACTGCGCATCTTGGGGACGATTCTCGGCCAATAGCCGATCCAATGATTTCAGATCAAAATAACGCCCCTTGCGGTGGCCGGCCTGTAAGACGCCATCCGAAAAAGTCACGGCGATCAAACCTTCATTTAATTCCAATTGGGTCAACAACGGCTTGACATTCTTCTGAGCACCGATTGTTGGCGCCGGTTCGTCATAAATATCGATGCCAAATTCATGACGGACCATGACCGGCGAATTCGTATTGCGACAAAAGATTAGCTTTCTTTCTTCCAAATCAGCACTGATTAAAGTCAACGCAACCGAAAAATTGATTTCTTTAACCGCACAGAAATAATCATAGATAGACCGGGGAATGAAGTTGTCCCGGACNNCCTTCCGCAATCAGTTGCGCCGCTTTCAACGCCGCCGTGGTGCTGATGCCGCCCACCGATCGGCCCGTGCCGTGCCCATCCGCCAAAATGGCGGTTAGACCACCGGCTGGCCTGGTCATGACCTCTACGCCGTCGCCCATGCCGGTCGACGCATATTTTTGAGTCTTGGCGATACCAACCACGATTTCCATCCTGTCATCCTCCGATCTGCTGACCGGGTATCCGGCTTGGCCCAAATTCCATAGAAAAGGGCAAAATGCACCTGTGACCGGCACATTTTGCCCAAATCCGCCATGTCGAACCAGACTGGTTGTATGCTCTCAGGCGTTTATTTTTAGGATTCCGCCGGCGTACTATTGCCACGCGGCGGCTGCTGGTGGCTGACCGCGGTTCGGGCAATTTCGACTTCAACCTTTTCCGCGATTTGAATCGTAGCCGTTTTATCGTTCAGGCGGACAATAACGCCGTACAAACCGCCGATGGTTACGATCTTGTCGCCTTTTTTCAGGCTTGTCAAAAATTCGCTGCGTTTCTTTTGTTCTTTCTTTTGCGGCCGCCACAGGATGAAGTAAAAGACAACCGCCATGAGAATCAATGGCCATGATCCCTGGATAAATTGATCGATTTCCGGTGAAATGGATGGCAAACAGCTCACGCTCCTTCATTTCTATTCGAATGACTATTCACNNAGGAATTTTGCGTACCGGTCTTCGAGAATAGCGGTTCGAATCTCACGCATCAGCCGAATCAGATAGTGCAGATTATGCAGGCTCATCAGACGCAGTCCAAAGATTTCGTCGCAACGGATCAGATGGCGCAGATAGGCTCGTGAGTAATTCCTGCAGGTATAGCAATCGCAGTCCGGATCCAATGGCGTGAAGTCTTCCGTATAGGCGGCGTTGCGAATTACCACCCGGCCCTGAGAAGTGATGGCCGTCCCATTTCGGGCAACCCGGGTCGGGAAAACGCAGTCAAACATATCCACCCCGAGAGCCACGCCTTCCACCAGGCAATCCGGCGTTCCCACGCCCATCAGATATCTGGCCTTGTCAAGAGGCAAAAACGGGGTCGTGTGCGCCAGCAATTCATACATCAACGGCTTGGGTTCCCCCACCGACAAGCCGCCGATGGCATAGCCGGGAAAGTCCATCTCCACCAGTGACTCGGCGCTCTCCTGGCGCAGGTCTTTGTACATTCCTCCCTGCACTATGCCGAACAGGGACTGGTCCTCCCGTGTGTGCGCAGCCAAACAACGCCTGGCCCAGCGCGTCGTCAGGCGCATCGAGGAGCAGGCATATTCATAGTCGGCCGGATAAGGCGTGCATTCGTCAAAGGCCATCGCAATATCCGACCCCAGGGCCATTTGAACTTCCATCGATTTTTCCGGGGACAGAAATTGGCGGGAACCATCCAGATGGGACCGGAACGCCACCCCTTCTTCGGTAATTTTGCGGAGTTCCCCCAGGCTAAACACCTGAAACCCGCCGCTATCGGTCAATATTCCGCCGTCCCAGTTCATGAACCGGTGAAGGCCGCCGGCTTTCCGGACGGTTTCGTGGCCGGGACGCAGGAATAAATGATAGGTGTTGCCGAGGATAAATCCGGCGCCCATGGTTTTGAGTTCTTCCGGAGAAAGCGTTTTGACGGTCCCCTGGGTGCCGACCGGCATGAACATCGGGGTATCAAAAGTTCCGTGCGGAGTGTGCAGGCGGCCGGCGCGCGCGCCGGTATCCGGGCATTGTTTGATCAATTCAAAGGTGACTGCTGGCATGCGTTGCTCCTTCCTTACCCAATAAACATGGCGTCGCCAAAACTGAAGAAACGGTAATTTTGCCGGACCGCTTCCCGATAGGCGGCCAGTACGTTTTCCCGGCCGGCGAAAGCGCTCACCAACATCAACAAAGTGGACTGCGGCAGATGAAAGTTCGTGATCAGAGCATCAATGATCCGAAACTGGAAGCCCGGATAAATGAACAGTTCCGACCAGGCACTTCCCGCCGTCAATTGGCCGGTGACTGCCGCCGACTCCAAAGTTCGCACCGCCGTCGTCCCGACAGCGATGATCCGCCCGCCCTGTCGTTTATTTTCGAGAATTCGGTCGACCGTGTCCGGAGAGATGCTGTAAAACTCGCGATGCATCACGTGATCGGCGATGCTTTCGATCCGCACCGGCCGAAATGTTCCCAAGCCGATATTCAATGTGACAAAGGCAAAGGATGCGCCTTTGTCACGAACTTTGTTCATGAGTTCCGGCGTGAAGTGCAGGCCGGCCGTAGGTGCGGCTGCCGAACCGCGTTCGCGGGCATAGACCGTCTGGTAGCGATCCGGGTCCGCTAATTTTTGGTGAATATACGGCGGCAACGGAGTTTCGCCCAATGCATCCAAAACGGTTTCAAACAAACCTTCGTAAAGAAAGCGCACGATTCGTCCGCCATACTCCGTGACATCCTCCACTACGCAGGATAGCGAATCGTCGAACCAGACCCGTTGCCCCGGGCGCATCCGTTTTCCGGGCTTGACTAGTACTTCCCAAAGATCCTGGGAACGGCGATGCAGCAAAAAAACTTCCACCCGTCCGCCGGTATCGGCCCGTTTGCCGAGCAATCGGGCCGGCATCACCTTGGTATCATTGGCGATCAACAGATCACCGGGCTGGATGTGATCAACAATCTGCGAAAATATTTGGTGCCGCATGTCGCCGGATTGCCGGTCCAGCACCAACAGCCGGGATGAATCCCTCGGCTCAACCGGAGTCTGGGCGATCAGTGCTTCCGGCAGCTCGTAGTCAAAATCATGGATTGTCAGCATATTAATACCACTTGTCTATTCGTACTCCTTGAAAATAATGTTTCAAAATTGACATATAATAGTCCGATCCCGGATTGATGGCCTTTTCCGCCATCGTCTTGGCGCCCCATTGCGAGAAACCGACGCCGTGTCCCCAGCCGAATCCCTCCAAAAATACCAGCTCGTTCGGCTTGCCGGAAATCCGGTGAATTCCGGGACGGTCCGTCAATAATCCGGCCGAAGCAGACGGCGGCAGATTGATCTGAATCTGTTTGGTGTCCCTATCGCCATAACTATCCGTGATGTTGCTGTCGATGTTCGATAGCGGCACCGCGACGGTGACATCAAACAGAGTGCTGGGCAAGGATAATAATTTCTGGATCTGCTCTCCCGTCAAGGCGGCAATGCCATCTTTACCGATAAAGGTAATCATCCGGATTCGCCCGGAAACACCACGGTCCGACACATTCATCGGTGGCGGCGTCCGGCGGGAAATTTCGATGGCGGTCAAGGCGCCGAAGTTGTAACCCGCCCCCTTGAGCAACCCTTCCAGCTCCTGCGGGGTGATTCGTTTCTGCCAACGGAAATAGGGACTGGTCTGGTCGAAATCCGGCACTCCGCGTAAATACGGATAGGCTTTGGCAAATACGGATTCACTGTTTTCGGTATACCCGCCACTACTCAAATGCAAATAGGCGGCAACCGGGTAATTCTGGTACAGTAACGCCAACCCGCGGGTGGCTTCAATCGCTTGCCAGATTTTCGGATTTTCCTGGGTTTGTCCCTCGTATACCAAACAGTCGCCGGTATCGCACAGATCAAACCCTTCATTTTTGTGCTTGCCGCTATGATACAGAGCAAAGCTCCGAACGACAACCGCCTGGGCTTTGACTGCCTGTTCCGGCCATTCCGGAGTCAGTGAGAGTCCCAGAACTCCGTAGACGTATTCATCCAGCGGCAAAACGTTGACAGCGGTCATCCCGGCAGCGCCCTGAGTCCGAAAAATTTCCACTGCACCGCGGTAACGCCGATTATTGATTTCCAGGAGTCGATCTTCCCGTTCGATGTTTTTCGGTTTTTGGGGCTCAATCCGCATCCGGTCACTGTTCACAATGGCATTGTTGATGACAAATTTTCCTTCCCGCAAACCGATGCGGAGTTTGGCGCCGGCAGTGAATTCCCCAAGAATTTTACCGTCGTCCACGTTCACAACCTGAAATCCACCGTTGCTGCTCGCCAAAATACCAAATTGCTGCGTCATCAAACCGATCCGGATTGGCGGGCTGGCGACAGGCGCCGCCGCAACGACCGACGTCCCGCAAAATAATACCAACCCCAGCAACAGTCCGGCTAATCGCTTCGTCCAGACTTGTCCTTTCATGTCGATTCCTCCCCGTCCCTTGCTCCCACGCTCAGCGGCGCGAAAAAAAGAGATTCAATATCATGGTCAGCACCAGACTGACGACAATCGACGTCACAATCGGAAAATGAAAACTGAAATTTTCCCGTTCAATATGGATATCCCCCGGCAGTCGTCCCAACGCCGTGAATTTGCCGCCGAAGTAAATCGCCGCGCCGACCAGGAACAACAGCGCACCGAACACCATCAATGTTTTGCCGGTTGACTCGAACCCGTTGCCGATCATGCTTCTTCGCCCTCTCCCTTGGCTCGAAAGTTAACAGAATACGTACACTCTGATTCATGCCAGCCGATGCTGCAGGCAATACGCGGAGGTTAAGCGCAGCGTCGAAGCGTTCGCAACACCGCCCGCAGTGATTTTACTTTTTCAAACCACTATTTGCTTTTACAGTATCGTTCCTTCTCGCTGAAAATGCAGCCGCAATAAGGCTGGCGATACATCTGGCGTTCCCGGCTGATCTGGACCCCCTGCTGCCAGCCGGGACGAAAATCCACATAGTAAAAAGGCAGGCCCGTTTCCCTGGCAACCCGCTCGCCGACTTCGCGGATCAAATCATGTTTTTGATAGGGACTGACCAGCAAGGTCGAGGTAAACGCATCGCAGGACAATTGTTTGGCCATGGCGGCGGCGACGCGAAACCGCATTTCATAGCAGCCTTCACAGCGAAGCCGGTCGCCCCGGAGGGCTTCCGACAAAAACTCTTCCAGCAGGTAGCGGCCATCAATCGTCAACGGCAAGTCCACGGCGGCGGCATACTCTTTTAGAGTATCCAGGCGACGTTCAAACTCTTTGTACGGATGAATATTCGGATTAAAAAAGAACCCTTCCAGTTGATGCCCCAAATCCCGCAATTGGGCTATGGGGGAAATGGAACACGGCCCGCAACAGATATGCAACAAAATTTTCATGTTCGGTTATTCCCTCCACAGAGGTTCCTGACGGTCCGTAGCCGCTTCCGCCGGACAGGGAATCCCCAGATGCCGG
>DCTI01000267.1 GCA_002329525.1 Negativicutes bacterium UBA1444 | reverse complement strand
GCATCCTCTGGGATCGGGGGTTGATCCGGGATAAAAACGCATTCCTGGTCGCGGCGAAACGGGCGGGACTCGATAAGTCGCTGCAGGCTGGCGAGTATGAACTTTCCCGCAGCATGGACGTCCGCCGGATGATCGAGATCATGGCAAAAGGCGAAACGGTGTATTCGCAGTTCACCGTGCCGGAGGGGTATACCGTCGAACAGATCGCCGCGTTGCTGGACGAGAAGGGGTTGGCCCGAAAGGACCGCTTTTTGGCGCTGGCGCAAACGTATGCGCCATTCGATCGGGAACCTTCGCGGCCTGGGGTGAAATATCGGGCGGAGGGATTTTTGTTTCCCGATACTTATCGCATCAGTAAAGGGGCTGGCGAAGAAGAAATTCTGCAGACCATGGCCCGGGAGTTTCAGAAACGATTTACCCCGGAATTGCAGGAAAAGGCCCGTGCCAGCGGCTTGTCGACCTATGAGGTGATTGTGTTGGCCTCGCTGATCGAACGAGAGGTTCAACTGCCGAAGGAAAGGCCGATGGTGGCACGGGTATTTCTGAACCGGCTGCAGTTGGAGATGCCGTTGCAGTCCTGCGCGACGATTCAATACATTTTGGGCTATCCCAAGGAAGAATTGACGATTGCCGACACGCAGCTGCCTTCGCCTTATAATACGTATCTTCATCAGGGATTGCCGCCCGGGCCGGTGGCCAACCCGGGGCTTGCTTCCATCGAAGCGGCGCTGAATCCGGCGGCAGGCGACTGGCTGTATTTTGTCGTCGATGGAACAACCGGCGGTCATCGCTTCAGCCGGACTTTGGCCGAGCACGAGGCGGCGATCGGACAAATCGGGAAATGAGGAAACGGATTGAAAGTGCCTGAATTATTGGCGCCGGCCGGCGACATGGACCGGCTGAAAATCGCGCTGGCTTATGGAGCCGATGCCGTCTATCTGGGCGGCAAAATTTTTGGCCTGCGGGCGTTCGCCGAGAATTTTTCGGCGGCGGAACTGGCCGAAGCCTGCCGATATGCCCATGACCGCCAACGCAAAGTGTATGTGACCGTGAACATGTTCCCCCATAACGAAGAAATACGGCAATTGCCGGATTTCTTGCGATTGCTGGCGGAAATCGGCTGTGACGCGATTTTAGTAGCGGATCCCGGCGTATTCCGGACCGCCCGGAAAATCGTGCCCGAACTGCCGGTGCACATCAGCACGCAGGCCAACACGACCAACTGGCAGTCGGCGCTGTTCTGGCAGGAGCAGGGGGCGAGCCGGATCGTTCTGGCCCGGGAGTTGTCACTGTCGGAAATCCGTGAGATCCGACAGCGGGTTTCGCTGGAACTGGAATGTTTTGTGCATGGCGCAATGTGCGTGTCCTACTCGGGCCGTTGCCTGATGAGCGCCTATATGACCGGCCGGGAGGCGAACCGCGGCGAGTGCGCCCAGCCCTGCCGCTGGCGTTATGCGCTGGTAGAGGAGAAGCGACCAGGACAATATTTTCCGGTGGCCGAAGACGAGCGGGGCACCTATATCCTGAATTCGCGGGACCTGTGCCTGCTGGACGACCTGCCGGCGCTGGCTGCGGCTGGAGTGGAGAGCTTCAAGATCGAAGGACGCATGAAAAGCGTGCATTACCTGGCAACCGTCGTGCGGGTATATCGGGCGGCTTTGAACCGTCTGGCCGCCGACCCTGACGGCTATGCCCCGCCGGCCGAATGGCGGGACGAACTTGAGAAAATCGCCAGCCGGGGCTATACCACCGGATTTTTCCATGGACCACCGGCGGAAAACATGCAAGAGTATGATACGGTCCGGGTTTTGCCGGAATGGGAATACTCCGGGCTGGTCCGGCAGTGGGACGCCAGCCGCGGGCTGGCCCTGGTCGAGCAACGCAACCACATGCAGCTCGGCGACGCGATCGAGATTTTGCGGCCCAATGGCGCCATTTTTCGCCAGCGGCTGGAGTATATGACCGATGCCAACGGAACACCGATCGAACGGGCGCCGCACCCGCAACAACTGATTTGGCTGCAGTTGGCGGAGTCGGTCGGCGATTTTTCCCTGATCCGCCGGCAACGCCGAAACTGAGGTTTTTTCGCCCGGACTGGCCGGATGAGTAGCCAAGCGCGGGGAACTTGTGATAAAATTAAAAAATCAAAAGTTGTAAAGGCGGAACCATGGATACATTGCATTCTGCGAAGATTCTGGTGCTGCACGGGCCCAACCTGAACCTGCTTGGCCAACGGGAACCGGATGTTTATGGCCGGCTGACCCTGGAGCAACTGAATGCCCGGCTGCAGGCAAAGGCCGCCGAGCTGGGAGCGTCGGTCGAATGTGTCCAGACCAACCATGAAGGCGTGATGGTGGATACGATCCAGGCGGCGGAAGGCCGGTATGATTTTATCGTGATAAATCCGGCCGCCTTTACGCATTACAGCGTGGCGGTGCGGGACGCCTTGGCGGCGGTATCGGTGCCGGCGATCGAAGTGCATCTGTCCAACATCTATCAACGGGAGGAATTTCGTCACCACTCCGTGACCGCGGCGGTCACCGTGGGACAGATTGCCGGCCTGGGGGCGCAGGGGTATCTGCTGGCGTTGGAGGCGGCCTGCGGAATTTTGAACAACAGGAGTTAAACGATTGAGTGATTCATGGGATAGATTGTCGTCCTGGTTGCAGCGGCAGGATCTGACCGCCGTTTTGGTGACCAACCGGACGAATGTCAGATATTTCAGCGGGTTTGCCGGCACGGCCGGCGTGCTGGTTGTCGGGGCCGGCGAACGAAAGATTTTTGTCGATTCCCGTTACGTTGAACAGGCGAAAAAAATGGCTCCCGCTTTTGAAATTGTTCTAAGCCGGGGTAATCCGCTGGAGGCGGCAGCCGATTTTCTGCAGCTGCAGTCCTGGCAGAGCATCGGGTTTGAAGAGGAAAGCCTGACCGTCTCGGAATACCGGCGCCTGCAAACGAAAGTGGCGGCGGACCGATGGCGGCCGGTGCAGCTGGAACCGCTGCGGATGATAAAAACGGCGGCGGAGATTGACACGATTGCTGCCGCCGCGGCGATTGCCGACGGCGCGCTGGCGAAGTTGCTGCCGCTTATCCGGCCGGGCGCATCGGAAAAGGAATTGGCGGCGACTCTGGAATATGAAATGCGGAAACTGGGTTCGGAGAAGCCGTCGTTCGAAACAATCCTGGCCAGTGGTCCGCGCTCCGCGCTGCCGCATGGCACGGCGTCTGACCGGCGACTGGAGCGGGGCGATTTTATCGTGATCGACTTTGGCGCCACCCACGAAGGGTATCGCTCCGATATCACCCGCACCGTTTGCGTCGGCCGGGCGTCCGAACGCCAGCGTGAGGTTTATGCCACGGTGTTGGCGGCGCAACTGGCCGGTCTGGCGGCTGTCCGTCCCGGCGCACTGTGCCGGGATGTTGATAAGGCCGGACGGCAAGTCATCGAGGCGGCGGGACTGGGCGCGCAGTTCGGGCATGGACTCGGTCACGGCGTGGGACTGGACATCCACGAAAGTCCCCGGCTGTCGCCGATGGCCGGCGAGGCCGTACTGGCCGCCGGTATGGTGGTGACGGTGGAGCCGGGCGTATATCTGCCGGACTGGGGCGGCGTGCGCATCGAGGACCTGGTCGCGGTGACGGAAACGGGTTGCCGCATCCTCAGTCAGACTCCCAAGGCATTGTTGGAACTGACCTGATCCAGCAGCTACCGGACACAAGATTTCAAAGGTTTCATTTATATGGAGGGGTGGAGTACAAATGATTTCGAGTAATGATTTTCGAAACGGCGTGACAGTGGAAATGGACGGGGATGCCTGGCAAGTGGTGGAGTTCCAGCATGTCAAACCCGGCAAGGGCGCGGCGTTTGTACGGGCGAAAATGAAGAACATCCGCACCGGTGCCGTGGTGGAACGAACCTTCAACGCGGGCGAAAAAATGGCCCGGGCGCATCTTGACAACCGCCAGATGCAGTATTTGTACGAATCGGACGGCGCCTACAACTTTATGGACAACGAGAACTTCGAGCAGATCATGATTACGTCCGAACAATTGGGCAATGCCAAAAACTTCCTCAAAGAAAATATGAATATCAGCGTGCAGTTTTATCAAGGGGCGATCATGGGCGTGGATTTGCCGGTTGCCGTGGAACTGGAAGTCGTCGAAACCGACCCGGGAATCCGTGGCGATACCGCTACCGGCGGCACCAAACCGGCCAAGCTGGAGACCGGGTATGTCGTGAAAGTGCCGTTTTTCATCAATGTCGGCGATGTCCTGCGGGTCGACACCCGGACGGGCGAATATATCGAACGGGCATAAGCCTGCCGGCGAATAAAGTGCAGCATGTTTTAAAAATCCCGTTTCGGCGGGATTTTTATACTATGGAAAAGTTCACCGCGCCGCTTTGACCAAAGAAAAAATGTATAAAATAGCAGGGATATTCACTGAATGAGTTGAATATCATTATAAAGGACTGGAATGGGTAAGCAGTCCCGACATGGGGAGGGGACAGGGTGGACAGCACAAAGGAAACCGGTATGGTCGGCGACGAAAATCTGGATTTGGGCAGCGTGCGCATTGCCGATGAGGTCATCGCTTCCATCGCCGGCATTGCCGCAACCGATGCTCCCGGCGTGGTCGGGATGAGCAGCGGGCTAATCGGCGGTATGGCCGAGATGATGGGAAAAAAGAATCCCGCCAAGGGGGTCAAGGTTCAGGTTGGGGCCCGGGAAGTGGCCGTGGATTTGTACATTATCGTCGAGTACGGTCTGCGTATTCCCGATGTTGCGCTGCAGGTCCAGGAGAAGGTCAAGGAAGCCGTGGAAACCGCAACCGGCCTCGCGGTGATTGAGGTTAATGTTCATGTGCAGGGAGTCGGTTTCTCGCAAGGCGATACGGATGAAGAGCTGCGGCTGCGCTAGGAGGCTTGCCGATGAGTATTATTGACCGGATCATTCTTTCTATCTATACCATATTGCTGACGGTTCTTTCGTTGCTCTCCATTTTGCTGTCGGTGAAAATATTGCCCCAGCAATATTGGCAGCAGGGGCTTTCCCTGATTTATGGACGCTGGGAGGCTGCTCTGATCGGCGGGATTTTTTTTCTGGTCAGCATCCGGTTGCTGCTGGCGGGTCTGCGGTCGCGACGGGGCCCCAACAAGATCGTGCATCAGACGGAAATGGGCGTGGTCGAAATCTCGATCGGCGCGGTGGAAGACTTGATTGCCAAAACTGCCCGACATACCCGGGGGGTCCGCGATGCCAAAGTGAATATCAAACAATTGGGCGATGAGGTCAAAGTGGATATGCGGATCGTGGTAGGGCCCGAGTACAACATTCCGAAGGTGGCGGCCGAAATCCAGACCCGGACCCAGGAATATCTCAAAAACACTGTGGGATTGACGATGACGGAAGTCCGGATCCTGGTGAACGATATTTCCAATGAATTCAAAAGCAAGACGCGCGTGGACTGAGTGCGGGGAGGCAAAAACATGGACCCGATTTTGTTTCAGGAAATCTGGCGGGCGCACAGCGGAAAGATCGTGGGGGTCTCCATCGGCTTTATCCTGGGCTTGCTGATTCTGGCCGTTGGCTTTTTCCAGGCTTTGTTTGTGTTGTTTTGTATGGTCGTGGGGTATTTTGTCGGGAAACGGATCGATGATAGGGAAGATTTGATGGAGATTTTGGATAAGCTGTTGCCTCCGGGAACCCATCGATAGATAGGAGCGTCAAAAAATATCATGAGTCGAAGAAAAGCCCGGGAACTGGCTTTGCAGATTTTGTTCCATCTCGATTTTACCGGCGGGTCGCCCCGGGATGTCATTGCCGCCGTTTACGAAATGCAGGAAGAAGCAGTCCCTGACAACGTCCGGGAGTATGTGGAATGGGCGGTCCAAGGAACCTGGGAGCATAAGGAGGAGATTGACCGGCTCATCTCCGATCTGGCCCGGGACTGGAAACTGGAGCGGATGGGGGGCGTGGACCGCGCAGCCACGCGGATGGCGATTTACGAGATCAAGTTCGGCGAGAGCCGGATCCCGCCGCGCGCCGCCGTGAATGAGGCGGTGGAACTGGCCAAGCATTACGGGTCCGAGGAGTCGGGACGGTTTGTGAACGGCATTTTGGGATCGTTGGTGCGGGGCCTGCCGGAATAACATGAACGTGTTCGTGGGGATCGACACCAGCTGTTACACGACTTCCGTCGCCGCCATCGATGATGCCGACCATTTGGTCGCCGATGCCCGGATCCCTTTAACGGTGAAGCCGGGTGGCCGCGGCCTGAGTCAGTCTGAAATGGTATTTCAGCATGTCCGAAATTTACCGGTGGTTATGGCCAGGCTGCGCGGGGCGGCTGGACCTGCGGCCCGGATTGCTGCGGTCGGCGTTTCGACGTGTCCCCGGCCGGTGCCGGACTCTTATATGCCGGCTTTTTTGGCGGGGGCGGGAACCGCCGGCGCCATCGGCGCCGCCTTGAATTGTCCCGTATTTAGCCTCAGCCATCAGGAAAATCATATTTTGGCCGGGTTATGGTCGGTCGGCGGGGAATTCCCCCCGGACTATCTGGCCGTCCATGCTTCCGGCGGCACCACGGAAATCCTACGGGTCCGCCAGCAAACGGACCGTCTGGAACTGGAATTGGTCGGCGGAACGAACGATCTGCACGCCGGGCAATTCGTCGACCGGGTGGGGGTTGCCCTGGGGCTGCCGTTTCCGGCCGGTCCGCATCTGGAAGCCCTGGCGGAACAATACCGTGGCGACGAATTCGACATACCTGTATCCGTGGCCGGTAGCGAGATCAGCTTTTCCGGTCCGGAGTCGCATGTGCGCAGGTGGCTGAAATCGGACCCGGATCCAAAGGCGGTGGCTGCGGCCGTGCAGCATTGCATCGCCGAATCGTTGGGACGGGCGCTGACCGCGGCGCTGGACAAGGCGAAAACACGGCGAGTCCTCTTGGTCGGTGGCGTTTCCGCCAATCGGTTCATCCGGACCCGACTGGCGGCGGAACTGGGCCGGCTTCGGGCAGCGACAGTCTGCTGGCCGGCTTCGGAGTACA
>DCTI01000126.1 GCA_002329525.1 Negativicutes bacterium UBA1444 | reverse complement strand
AAATGCATGGCCAAAGGCACAAAGAAAACCGACCTTTCAGGATTGACACTGCTGGGTAAACCGACTAAACCTTCAAAAAAATTAGAGGTGTTTCCCAATCATCATCCCCGGCGCGAATATGTGGTTGTTTTACAGACGGATGAATTCACCTGCATCTGTCCCAAAACCGGCCAGCCGGATTTCGCCAAGATAAAAATAGAATATATACCGGATAAAAAAATCCTCGAATCAAAATCGTTGAAATTATATTTATGGTCCTTCCGCAACCATGGTGTTTTTCACGAGCATGTGACCAACATTATTCTGGATGATTTGGTTGCCGTGCTCCAACCACGATGGTGCAAGGTTAGCGCGCAGTTTGCCGTGCGCGGCGGTATTGGCATAACAATCGACGCCGAGTATAAAAAATAATTGCCTTTATACAAGAAACACAATCGGGCAGACACAGAAACGTTTTTAGGCATAAACAAAAGTTACAAAATGGGTAAACGCAAAGACATTAAAAAGGTATTGATTATCGGGTCCGGTCCCATCGTTATCGNNTGCAAGGCGCTGCGCAAGCTCGGCTACAAAATAATTCTCGTCAATTCCAACCCGGCAACCATTATGACCGACCCGGGCATGGCCGATGTAACTTATATCGAACCGCTCAACGTTCAGGCGCTCACCGAAATAATCGAAAACGAAAAACCCGATGCCATCCTGCCCAACTTAGGCGGCCAGACCGGTCTTAATCTCACATCAGAGCTGCACAAAAAAGGAATTTTAAAAAAACATAATGTGCAAGTCATCGGCGTGCAGGTGGACGCCATCGAGCGCGGCGAAGACCGCATCGCTTTCAAAGAAACCATGAAAAAACTGGGCATCGATATGCCCAAAAGTGAACCGGCGACATCCGTGGAAGAGGCGGAAAAAATCGCCGCCGAACTTGGTTACCCTGTCGTCGTCCGTCCGGCTTATACTATGGGCGGCACGGGCGGTGGTCTGGTTTACAATTTGGAGGAGCTGCGTGTTATTGCCAGTCGTGGAATATCGGCGAGTTTAATCGGCCAGATACTGATTGAAGAATCGGTCATCGGCTGGGAAGAGCTGGAACTGGAGGTAGTCCGCGACGCCAAAGGCCAGATGATTACCGTGTGTTTCATTGAAAACGTGGACGCCATGGGCGTGCATACCGGAGATTCCTACTGTACCGCGCCGATGCTGACAATATCCGAAGAATTGCAGAAACGCCTGCAGAAATATTCCTACGATATCGTGGAAGCGATTCAGGTCATCGGCGGCACAAACGTGCAGTTCGCGCATGATCCCCAAACGGACAGAGTAGTGGTGATTGAAATCAATCCGCGCACGTCGCGCTCCTCGGCGCTGGCTTCCAAAGCCACGGGCTTCCCCATCGCGATGATTTCCTCGATGCTCGCCGCCGGCCTAACGCTGGATGAAATCACTTACTGGCGCGAAGGCACGCTGGATAAATACACGCCCTCCGGCGACTATGTGGTGGTAAAATTCGCCCGCTGGGATTTTGAAAAATTCGCCGGCGCGCAGGATAAACTGGGCACGCAGATGCGCGCGGTGGGCGAAGTAATGAGTATCGGCAAAAATTATAAAGAAGCATTTCAGAAATCCATTCGCTCGCTGGAAAAAGGCCGTTATGGTTTGGGTTTTGCCAAAGACTTCAATAAAAAATCTCTCGATGATTTGATGGAAATGCTGGCCGAGCCGTCCAGCGAGCGCCAATTCATCATGTACGAAGCTCTGCGCAAGGGCGCGACGGTAGATGCCTTACATGCGAAAACTTACATCAAAAAATGGTTTATCCTACAGATGAAAGAATTGGTGGAGCTGGAAGAAAAAATTCTCGCCTTTAAAGGCAAACCGCTTCCCAATGATTTGTTGATTCAATCCAAAAAAGACGGCTTTGCCGACAGGTATCTCGCCCAGATTTTAGGAAAGAAAGAAGAGGAAATCCGTAAACAGCGCCTGGTCGCGGGACTTGCCGAGACGTGGGATGCCGTGCCGGTCAGCGGCGTGGAAAACGCGGCGTATTATTATTCAACCTATAATGCTCCGGACACAGTATCTGTAAGCTCGCGGCGCAAAATAATGGTTTTGGGCGGCGGGCCTAACCGCATCGGCCAAGGTATCGAATTCGACTACTGCTGCGTGCACGCGGCATTCGCCCTGCGTGACGAAGGATACGAATCCATCATGGTCAACTGCAACCCGGAAACTGTCTCCACCGATTACGATACTTCCGACAAACTTTATTTTGAACCGCTCACCGTAGAAGATGTTCTTAGCATTTATGAAAAAGAAAAACCCGAAGGCGTGATTTGCCAGTTCGGCGGACAGACACCTTTAAATATCGCCGCGGACCTGGCCAAGGCCGGCGTCAAAATTATCGGCACTTCTCCGGAAACGATTGACCTGGCGGAAGATCGTGACCGCTTCCGTGAAATGATGGAAAAGCTGGGTATTCCCATGCCCGCATCCGGCATGGCCAGCAATCTGGAACAGGCATTGAAAATCGCGAACAAAATCGGCTATCCGCTGAGGGTGCGCCCCTCTTATGTTTTGGGCGGGCGCGGCATGGAAGTTGTACACGACGAGGAAATGCTCAAGCGCTACGTTACCGCCGCGGTGGGGGTGACGCCGGAGCGCCCGATTCTTATCGACAAATTTCTGGAAAACGCCATCGAGGCGGAGGCCGACGCCATATCCGACGGGACCGACGCCTTCGTCCCGGCCGTCATGGAGCATATCGAACTGGCGGGCATCCATTCCGGCGACTCCGCCTGCGTCATTCCACCGATCAGTATCGCTCCCAGGCATCTCGAAACGATCAACGAGTATACCAGGACCATCGCCATCGAGTTCGGAGTGGTGGGCCTGATGAACATCCAGTACGCCATCGCCGACGGCGTCGTTTACGTGTTGGAGGCCAACCCGCGCGCCAGCCGCACCGTGCCCTTCGTCTCCAAAGTCTGCGCCATCCCTCTGGCCGGCCTCGCCACCCGGCTGATGATGGGCGAGAGGCTGGCGGACCTGCGGCTGCAACGCCGTCCCATCCCCCATTACGGCGTCAAAGAGGCGGTCTTCCCCTTCTCCATGTTCCCTGAGGTGGACCCGCTGCTGGGGCCGGAGATGCGCTCCACCGGCGAGGTGCTGGGCTTGGACGACAGCTTCGAGCTGGCCTTCTGGAAATCGCAGGACGCCGTAGTGCGTCTGCCTGACACCGGCGCGGTGCTGATCACAGTAGCTGAGTGGGACAGAGAGGCTATCCTGCCGGCGGCCCGGCGCTTCGCCGAGTTGGGTTTCGAACTGATCGCCACCGTGGGCACCCGCGCCTTCCTGCAGAGCCACGGCATTGAGAGCACACTGATCCGGAAGCAACATGAAGGGCGGCCGCACATCGTAGACGAGATCGTCAACCGCCGTATCAAGTTAGTGG
>DCTI01000011.1 GCA_002329525.1 Negativicutes bacterium UBA1444 | reverse complement strand
ACAGGAACACCAGGGAATCGACCATATCCTGCGTCAGCGGCGAAGGCTGCCCTGACGCCGGCACACGATACAAAGTCCTGCCATTCTGTCCGGTCGAAGATCCCAGCTGGAAAGTCAGCCGGTCCACCTGCCCCGATGCTTGCCGCACCTGAAACTGAATCCTCGAATCCGCCTGTCCCGGCGGCGGCCAGCTTACCGCCGAAGCCAGCCGCAACTCCCGCGTCATCGACTCCATGGCCATCCGCGCCGTCTGATGCGCGGTCAGGCGGGCCACCGCGGTGTTCCAGGCGAGCAACGATGTCGCCAGCAGCGGAAACAGCGCCTGCAACAGCAGCGTCGTCAACCCCAGCCCAAGCAGGATCTCCACCAAGGCAACGCCGCTTCTCGGCCGGCTCATCGCAAATTCTCCAGTTCCGTGTCTACGGCGAAATACGTCACCAGCAGCACCGACCGCTGGCCGGCGCCCTCCCGCCAGGTCACCCGGACCGCCGACTCCAACAGATGGCCGGCAGCATCCAGATCCGGGCGGCTTTGCCACTCGGTCGTGCGGACATATTGCCGACCGTCCCGCCAGAGCGTTTCGACGCCCGCTTCCGCCAGCAAATCCACCCCGGACCAGTCGCCGCCACAACCGACGAGCCGCAACTGTTCCAGCCGGTCCTGCGCCAGATACGCGGCGGTTTCCCGACAGGCCAGCTCGTGTTCGGAACGGCCGGCGGTCCAAAACAAACCGGCCAGTGCCAACAAACCAACGCTCAAAATGCCGAACGCGACCAGCACGTCAACCAGAAAGGCGCCCCGATGCCGCCAGCCCGTCATTTTTCCACCGCCTGCGCCGGCGTGTCGCTAATCCGCACCCGGCCGGTCACGGCGGCGACGATCACATAGCGGGTTCGGCGCAATGGCAGGCTCTGCAGCACGAACGAAAGGCCCTGATTAGGGCGGCCGTTGGAATAAAACACCAAATTGTCCTTCACGTCCAGCAGGCGGACGGACTGCGGCAGAACCGTCCATTTCAGCGTCTTCGTGGAAGCCATGATCTGATAGCGGGCACCGGTCCGATGGTCTACGGCCAACGCATAAAAAGGCCCGCCGGCGATTGCGGGAGAGTTGACCGCCAGTTGCTGCATCCAGCGCAGGTCGGCCGCCAGTTCCAAAGCCGCGGCGNNATTCCACAGATCATCGCGATCATTGCCGTAGCGATCAGCAGTTCCAGCAAGCTGAAGCCGCCGCGAAGCTGGCGCAATGAAATCACCTCAGATCCAGAAACCCCAATACCAGTTCAAAATTTGCCGCCCATACAGCAACGTCACCCAGGCCCCAAGGGCGATAAATGGCCCGAACGGAATGAAATCCTTGCGGCCGCGCAGTTTGGNNGCCGCCGCCCATGCCGCCGCCGCTGATCACCGCCAGCGCCAGCAGCAAGCCGCCGCCCACCCCGACGCCGATCAACATATCGACGAAGCCCGGCTGGCCGATCCACAGTCCCAAACCCACGCCGGCTGCCGCCAACAGCGCCAGCATGCCGTCGAGAATGATCTGATGGTCCAGGTCGATAAACGTGATCGCCACCAGGAACGCGGAAAATATCAGGGACGGCGCCAGCTCCGGTGACAGGCCGAAGCGCAGGTAACACCAGACGAACAACGCGCCCGTCAGCAACTCGACCGCCGGATATCGTGGCGAAATCTTCGCGCCGCAGAACCGGCATTTTCCCCGCAAAACAAGCCAGCTCAGAATCGGGACCAAGTCCCGCGCCCCGAGCGCAGTACCGCAGGCCGGGCAATGCGAGCCCGGCCGGACGACCGATTCCTCGCGTGGCAGCCGCCAGATGCAGACATTCAGGAACGAGCCGACGGCCAGACCAAACAGGAAGCAGAGCGCACCGGCGGTCACGAAGGCCAGATTCAATAGCAGAACGATCTCGTCACTCATAAAATTACTATTCGGCCCTCAGCCGGGGAATCCTGCCAGGAATGGAAAGATTTCTTCACCGGGCCTTTACGGTTGCAGCGACTGAAAAAACTCCGCTGGCAGCAGTGTCCGCAACCGGAAATGCCTATCGTGCTAAAGCTCAAAAAGCCTGGTCGCAATATTATTGCAAAACTCCCGGTCATGCTCAACGAATAACAGGGTCGGCGAATATTCACGCAGCAACTCTTCGATCTGCAAACGCGAAAAGACATCGATAAAATTCAACGGTTCGTCCCAGACATAAAGATGCGCTTTCTCGCACAGGCTTTTGTNNCTGCCCGCCGCTGAAATCAGCCATATCCTTGTCAAATTGGGTCCGGGAAAAATCGAGGCGTCGCAAAATCGTCTTGAACAATGTCTCGTCGATGCCGGTTTCGGCGGCATAGTCGGTCAGGCCGCCCCTGAGATGCGAAGTATCCTGGGGAACATAGGATATTTTTAGATGGCTGGCTTTCCGAAAAACGCCGGTATAGGCGATCGGATCACCGCAAATCAGTTTCAGGAGACTGGTCTTGCCGGAACCGTTCTTGCCGCTCAGCGCCAGCCGGTCCCCCTGTTCCAGGGTAAGGCTTACATTCTCACATACTCTTCGTTCGCCATAGAACAGGGACACATTCTTAAGTTCGACCAGCCGGGTCGCCGGAAAGTCACCGGGCGAGATCTTCAGCCGCCCGGCGCTTTCAATATTTTTGAGCAGCTTGGATTTGCTCTCGAGGGCGGCCTGACGGCGCGATTCAATGCTTTTGGACCGACGCATCATCTGGGCGGCCTTGTGGCCGAGATAACCCCGGTCCGGCTTAATTCCGGAGTTATCCGATCCCCATTTCGTTTTTTCCACCTTATCCGACCAGTCCGCCGTCCGTCGCGCCGCGGCCGCCAAGTGGGCGATATCCTTGCGGAGCTTTCTGTTTTCCGCAAGTTCGCAGTTGTCCTGACGCTGTTTGTTTTCCCACCACGACGCGAATGTTCCCTGCTGGATTTCAATATTGGTTTTGTTGATCGACAGAATGTGATCAATACAGTTGTCCAGAAAGGCCCGGTCGTGCGAAACCAAGATAAAGCCGCGTTTGCTGCCCAGATAGTCGCTGACGATTTTCCGCGCCGTCAGGTCGAGATGGTTCGTCGGTTCGTCAATCAGGAGAAAACTATTTTCTTTGAGGAACAGGACGGCAAGCAGGATCTTGGTTTGCTCGCCGGGGGAAAGCGTTACGAACGGGCGGCATAAAACGTCCTCGGACACTTGCAGCAGCGACAGCTCGCGTAGCAACCGCCAACGGAGACAATCGGGATGGATCGTATCAATGACATCTTGGGTGTTGTCGCCCGCGTTGGGTACCGGAAAGGGAAAATACTCGAAATTTACTGAGGCCGTGATCGTCCCGGCGTACTCATAGCAGCCGCACAGCAGATGAAGAAAGGTGGTTTTGCCGCGGCCGTTTCTGCCGGTGAAGCCCAGTTTCCAGTCGCTATCGATTTGGAAGCTGACATTTTCAAAGATGTTGTCGTAACTGCCGTCATAGGCAAAGGTCAAATTCACAACGTTTATCAACGACATGGCGACCCTCCTGTGCAAAAAATTATGAGCCGCAAGAAAGTCGATTCCTGCAGCTCACAAAATACAGCAAAGCCACCCCGCCGATCGGGCACGGCCAACTGATATCCTGAGAATGAAAAGAACCCGGATCTTTCTTGCCTGCCTGTGCATAACAAAACAGTCGGCGCCTGCCGTTCCCGGCCGTTGCCATGTCACTGTCGTTATTATGCCGGAAAATTCAGCAAGAAAGCAGGATCATTTTTTCAACTCCCATATTTTGATTGTAAACATTATATCATGCCGCATTTCAAACTTCAAGGAGCACGGGGCGGAATGGCCTGGATGCGCCGGCCACAAAGCCAGGGCACAAACAATCGAACTCGCTTCGGCTAGGCGATCGTTTTGTGGAACCGCCTGACCGCCAGCGTCAGGACGCAGCCGCCGAGAACAAGCAACGCCAAAATTTGCGGCCACAGGATCGCCACGCCTACGCCCTTTAAAAAGATGCCCCGGATAATCACCAGAAAATAGCGGAGTGGATTGAAATAGGTAAAAAACTGCACGACAACCGGCATGTTGGCAATGGGGAACATAAAGCCCGACAGAAGCACCGCCGGAAAATAGAAGAAAAACGTCGACATCATGGCCTGTTGCTGCGTGTCGGACAGAGTGGAGATGACCAGCCCGACGCCGATCGTGGTCATCAAAAAGAAGCCGTTCGCCAAAAACAGCGTCGCTATGCTCCCCCGAACCGGTATATCAAACCAGAACACGCTGAT
>DCTI01000079.1 GCA_002329525.1 Negativicutes bacterium UBA1444 | reverse complement strand
CCGTTAGACGGGTGGTGCTGATTTTCGGGATCAATGCGGGACATGGTATGAGTAAAATTATAAAAGCACAATAAAATAGCCTCGTATTTTCTTGGCGGAATATATACAACCATACGAATGTTAAAGAAAAAACAAAGGGCTACACTATAGTCGCAGATGAAAATCTGACAATAAAAATTTTAAGGAGGGTTTCATGATGTTGGAAATGGTGAAACTGGTTCTCCAAAACAGGAAGGGGCAAGGCATGGTGGAATACGGCCTGATTCTTGCATTGGTTGCCATCGTGGCCATGGTGGCACTGGGTCCGATCGGCACTAACGCTGCGGCAACATTCGGCAGAGTCTCAGCCGCATTGACAACGCCGGCTCCTTGATATCAAAATGATCAGGGTTTTCGATGTGATTTGACACTATTTCGACGGTGTCAGCCTTTATCCTGATCCGGGCAGGCACTATCAACAGGTTTCGCCGGGGGGTATTCTGTAAGTCGACAGGATACCCCTTAGTCCCCGCAGTGAGCGGGACAGGAGTTTGGCATTGACCCTGGGGTCATGAGGTTGGGGCGCTTACCAATCCATAATTTGAAAACCGGGATGCTTGGCGTATAAGGGGGCGAGAGCGTTGGAGAAACTGCAAAAAAAAAGTTTGTTTGTGATTGCGTTGGTGCTCAGTCTGGTCACGGCATCCATGATTTATACATTCCTGCAGTCGGCCGCCACGAAGACGGTGTCATCGGACGGCGAGACCGTGCTGGTCGCTAAGACGAACATTCCCACCAGAACCCGGATTGCCCCGGAAATGGTCCAGGAACAACGGGTGCCGAAAGAATATATCCAACCGGGCGCCGTGCGGGAACTGCCGAAAGCGGTGGGAACGATGACCCGCGAAGAGATCGTCGCCGGCGAGCAGGTGCTGGAGCGGCGATTGCTGCTTCCCGGAGCGAAATCCGGATTCAGTTGGGTCATTCCGCCCGGGAAACGGGCGCTTACCGTCGCCGCCACCGAAGTGACCGGCGTGGCCGGATTGCTCAAAGCCGGCGATTACGTCGATGTGTTGGTCACGGTTGAGGCCGAGGCCGGCGGCGGATCAGTCACCCAAATGGCGATGCAAAATATTGCGGTGCTTTCGGTGAATCGGGACAGTTTGGCGGGCGCGGACAACGAGTCCCTGGCGAAGGAAACAGCCAAAGAACTGACGCGCAGCAAGCTCACGAGCATTACGCTGGCGGTTTCCCCGGACGACGCGGCCCGGATCACCCTGGCGGAGGAAAAAGGCAAAGTTCGATTCGCCTTGCGTCCCTATTTCCAGGAAGTCGCAACCTATACAGCCCACCCGGTTTCATCCGCCGATCTCGTCGGCGATCGCCAGGCCCGGCAAGCGCCGCAGTCTGGTCCGGAACCATCCTGTGCGCCGTCGGGCAGATCCTCCCAGGGCAATACCTCGGGGATCGTGATCATCCGGGGCACCAAAATCCAATAGGGGGGAGAAATGTGAAAAAGACTTTTGCCACCGGCGTCATATTGCTCATATTCTTGATCATCACAACAATGCCGGTTTTGGCGGCCGGGGCGATCGAGCAGATTTCCCTGGGATCCGGGCAGTCGCGGACGCTCAACATTGACGGCTTGCAGCGGGCCGCGATCGCCGACCCGGAAGTGGCGGACGTGGTGGTCGCCTCCAGTTCGGAGCTGATTCTCGTCGGCAAGCAGACCGGCTCCACCAACTTGATCGTGTGGTCCGGCGAGGGCCGGCAGAATTTCCAGGTCGAGGTGTCGGCCGCCGATCCGGGGATTGCCAACGAAATCAAGCGCATTCTCGGCTATCCCGACATCCGGGTGGCGAAAGTCAATAAAACAATCATTCTGGAAGGGACGATCAGCGACCAGTACCAGCGGGCCCGGGCCGAGAAAATCGCCGGCGCCTACGCCGAAAAAGTGGTGAATCTGCTGGAAATCACCAAACCGATCCAAATCAAAATCGAAGCGAAGATTGTTGAAATCAACCGCGCGAAAACCCAAGATCTGGGCCTGAAATTTTACAGCGGCGACGGCACGACCTCGCCGGGAATCTTCTATGCCGGCCAGAGCCAGGTCAATCCCTGGTCGCCGAACACATTCGGCAATCTTGGCACATTCGCCCCGATCAACGCGCAGTTGGATTTGCTGATCCGGAATGGCGACGCCAAGTTGCTGTCCCAGCCCAACATGGTCACGCTCAGCGGCGACAAGGCGAATATCCTGGTGGGCGGGCAGATCCCGGTCCCGGTCAGCAACCAGAACGGTTCAGTCACTGTCGAATGGAAGGATTATGGCGTGAAGTTGATCATCACGCCGGAAGCCAGCCGCGAAGGAGTGATCACGAGCAAAATCAAAGCGGAAGTCAGCGCCGTCGAGTGGGATTCTAGCCACAGAATCGCGATTTCCTCCACTCTGTCGATCCCGCCGATCCGGACACGCGTGGCGGAATCGTCCATCGCGCTGCCATCCGGTCAGAGCATGGCCATCGGCGGGCTGATTGGCAACAATATCACCCGTGACGTTACCAAGTTGCCGTTTTTGGGGGATTTACCGATCATCGGACAATTGTTCCGGAGCTCGAGCTTTACCAAAGAGGAAACGGAGCTGATCATCCTGGTGACGCCGACGATCGTCGATCCTCTCGCCTTGGTGCCGCCCGTGTCCCCGGAATTGAAGGAGCATATGGATCAAAAGCCGGCAGGAGGGCAAACAAATGTCCGACAAAATCAAGACGCTAATCGTTGATGAGTTGGCGACGACCCGGGAAAGTTTGAAAAAGTTGATGGAGTCTCACCCGGAAATTGAAGTGGCGGGTCAGGCCGGGACCGGCGAGGAAGCGATTGCCCGGGCCAAAACACTGAACCTGGATATCATTTTGCTGGATGCCAATGTACGGGGCGGCAACGGCATTGACGTGATCGAGCGGTTGAGCGTGGAAGCGCCGGAAGCGGCGATCCTCGTCATGAGCACGCAGGGGAAACAGGAGTATTTGCAGCGGGCGTTGCTGGCCGGCGCCAAAAATTACCTGATCAAGCCGTTTGACGACACCGAACTGGTGACCATGGTGCGGCAAGTGTTCAAGCAGCAACAGCGATTTAAGAGCGTTTTTCGGCAGGGAAGCTCCGCTTCCCCGCAACCCGGGAAGGTCATCAGTATTATTTCCAGTAAGGGCGGCGCCGGGAAAACGACCATTGCCGTAAATCTTGCGGTAGCCTTCGCGGAACGGCCGAATGCCCGGGTCGGGATTCTGGACGCCAACCTGCAATTCGGCGATGTCGCGACGTACCTCAACCTCGTTCCCCGGGCATCCATCGCCGACGCCGTCGCGGAAGGGGAACTTCTCGACGAAATGTCGCTGGAAACCTATATGACGGCCTATAATGACCGGCTGTCGCTGCTGGCGGCCCCCAATCGTCCGGAACTGGCGGAAGCCATTACCGGCGGGAACCTGAAAGCAATTCTGGCGCAGCTGAAGAAAAAATATGAATATGTTGTGGTGGATACAGCCACGGATTTGAATGAAATCACCCTGTCGGTACTGGATGAATCCGACGCGATCGTGGTGTTGGCGGGGTCGGATCTGCCGACGCTGAAGAACATGAAGCTCTGTCTGGAAATCCTGCAATCGTTGAAATATGGCGAAGACAAGGTTCATATTGTGTTGAATCGGGCAAATTCGGCAGGCGGGTTGAGCGTGCAACAGGTTGAGAAGTCTTTGAACCTGAAGTTTTTTGCAACCATCCCCAGCGATGGGAAGACGGTTCTGCCTTCCATAAATCACGGGACTCCGTTTGTTCTGGCCAATCATCATTCCGCGGTGGCTCAGACAGTGTTCCAGCTCGCGCAAAAACTGGCGCCGCTGGAAGTGAGCGCGCCGCCCAAAAGCATGGCGGCAAAGGTTTTGGACATTTTCGGCTGATTGGAGGAGAGACGGATGGTATTGCTGATATCCGTCGGGGTATTTGTATCGCTGATGGTGATATTTTTGCTGCTCAGTAAATTGGTGGCCGAGGATCAGGAAAGCGTGGAACGCCTGAAACACCTCGTCGACGCCATGCAAAACATGTCCGGAGGGTCGTCGGGAAGGGAAAGAAACAATCCTAAAGGGGTCCGGGGACTCCTCCGCAAGGCGAGCTTGATCCTGGGTTCGCCGCGATGGCTGCGTGATCTGGATTTTCGGCTGCAGCAGGCGGCGATCTCCTTCACCGGCGCCGAATTCATGGTGATTTGCCTGAGCCTGGGATTTTTGGGGTTTCTGTTCGGGCATCTTGGCAGTCACGGAACTTTATGGAAAGCGCTGGTCATGGCTGCGCTGCTGTTCTGCATTCCGTTCGCCGTGCTTCAGATTTGCCGGAAACGCCGCGTGAAAGCCTTCGCCCAACAGCTGGGCGACGCCCTGACTTTGGCGGCCAACTCGCTGCGGACGGGTTACAGTTTCACCCAGTCCTTCGATATGGTGGCCCGCGAAATGCTACCGCCCATCTCGGTTGAATTCGCCCGGACCGTCAAGGAAACCAATCTGGGCATTCCGATGGAAGACGCCCTGGTGAGTATGGCGAAACGGGTGAATTCCAAAGACTTCGACCTGGTCATCACTTCGGTGTTGATCCAGCGTCAGGTTGGCGGAAACCTGGCGGAGATCCTCGACAACATCGCACGGACGATTCGCGAGCGGGTCCGAATCCGGAATGAAATCAAAACCCTCACCGCCCAGGGCCGGATATCGGGACTGATTGTCGGCCTGCTGCCATTCGGACTTTCGTTGTCGATCTATGTGATCAATCCGGAATATATCAGTCTGCTGTTCGTCCATCCGGTCGGCAGGATGCTTCTGGCGGGAGCTTTGGCCGGACAACTGGTCGGCATACTCCTGATCCGCCGTATTGTGGCGATTGAAGTGTAGCGGGGAGGAGGCGAAGCGTATGCGGGAAATCCGGACAAGACGGGAACGGGGGCAGGCCTTGGTGGAATTTGCCATGGTGTTGCCCGTCCTGATCCTCCTTATCGTGGGAATGGTACAGTTTGGGTTGTTGTTCCATGAATATCTTCTCGTTACACATGCGGCGCGGGAAGGCGCCCGCGTGGCGACGCTCGGCGGTTCGGACGATGAGATTGTCGCTGCGGTAAACGCAGCGGCCACATCGCCTTCCGACACTGACATCATGCCGGCGAGCCGTGTGCGGGGCGCTCAGGTCACCATAACGGTGACGAAGCATGTGCCACTGATTACTCCGTTGTTTAGTGCGATGTTTCCCCAAAATCCGATCCCGATTTCGGGAACTTCCATTATGCGGGTAGAATAGGGGGGGCTGTACGATGAAAATACTGAGCAGGCTCCGGAAACAACGNNAACGCGGCTCCGTGCTCGTCATGACCGCAGCGATGATGGCCGTGATGGTGGGCATGGCCGCATTGGTCGTGGACTTGGGGTTGTTGTATGCGACGCGCGTTCAGTTAACGAATATGGCAGATGCCGCGGCCTTGGCAGGAGTTCAGGAACTGCCCCGCAACAGCGACGGCGCCTATTCCAGCGCTTCCGAGTATGCCCGGCTGAATGGCAAGACCGGGGACAGCGTAGATATCCGGGTTCTGAGCGGGACGACGGTCGCCGTCAGAGCCACGCGTACCGTACCGCTGATGTTTGCCCAGATCTTTGGCTTGGCCACTTGCGATGTGAGCGGGGCGGCGGCGGCCCGCATCAATCCGGTCAGCCGGCTGACCGGAACCTTGCCGTTTGGCTTGGTGCAGCAAACCTTGGTTTATGGGCAAGTATACACCATAAAAATCGGCTCCGGCACGGCCAGCGGCAATTATCGCGGCAATTTCGGCGCCTTGGCGTTGGGCGGAACGGGTGGTAATGTTTTCCGCAACAATATTATGTATGGTGCCGACGTATCGATCCGGGCCGGGGATTGGATTACCACGGAAACGGGAAACATGGTCGGCCCGACGCGACAGGGAATCAGCTATCGTTATAACCAGGATCCCACCGCGACCTTCGCAACGGTCGCCAAGAATTCGTCGAGAATCTTGGTCGTTCCGGTCATTCAAAGCCTGGACGTCACTGGCCGGGATGCGGTTCTCGTGGTCGGGTTCGCCGCGTTGTTCCTCGAAAGTCCGCATCTCAGCAATAACGGCGAAGTAATCGGCCGATTCATCCAGATGGTCGCGCCGGGCGATCCGGGCAGCGACGGCGGCGGGGATTTTGGACTCTACGCCAGTCGCCTTGTTTCCTACGCATCTGTCAATTGAATGGTTACTGGACAGGACATTTACGCGAACGGCGAGGTGGGATGACAATGAATAGTAATGCCCCCAAAAAAATCAAGGGACAGGTTTTGCTGCTGGCAGTGGCCTTGTTGCCGATTGTCGTCGGGATCGGGGCGTTGGTAACGGACTTGGGGGTTTTATATCTGACCAAGTCGGAACTGCAGACAGCCGCCGAGCAAGGAGCACTGGCGGGGTGTCATGATCTGAACGGCGGTCATCCGAGCCCGGCGAATGCCTACAGCAATGGGATCATTTATGCCAAGAAGTCTCCCGGAAAAGTCTCGGACACGGTGGCCGCCACGGTGACCTACACGGAAACGCAAAAATCGGTGAAAGTCGTTACGAGTCGCGCCATCAACCTGTTTTTTGCGCCAATTTGGGGCAAAGAATCCAATACGCTCAGCGCCTCGGCGACCGCCCGCCTGACGCCGGCCAGCGGTATCCCGCCCGGCGCGCCGCCTTTCGTCATCAAGGCGCCAACCGATATCATCTGGCAGGGTGGCCCGCAAGGGGATTCCTACAGCCAGCCGTACTACATGAAAAAAACTCCGACCAAAGCCCAGGAATTCACCTACGTAAACGGAGTATTTAAAAATCCGACTTCGTTTGATGCTTATCTGGACTTGTTGGCGGACGGGTATTCCAAGCCGGTGAATCTCAGTACCGTGATGTACCACATCGGTCCGGCCACGGCGGGCGAAACGGCGGTGAATTCTTTCGCCAGCCGGTTAACGGCGGGCGGAAACCAGGACATTCTGCAGGCAAAAGCCGGCGATCCCCGGCTGATGCTCATCCCAGTCGTGCAAACCCTGTCGACGAGCACCTCGACGTGGGATTACTCCACCAGAAATATGAAAATCATCGGTTTCGTCGGGTTCTGGTTCGACAGCATCAATAAAGGAAAATTGACCGGATACGGGAGTAATAGATATTACCTGGACTTCGTTGTCACCGGGCGGTTTGTCCGGGTGGCGTTGCCGACCGGGACGGGGAATGTGGTGCCGGGTCAGCAATGGTATGGCGTGGGCAACGTGCAATTGGTGGAATGAAAGCGAATTTGTCGGGCGGAGGTTAATCATGTTTCAGCAAATTGCGAAGTTCTGCAAAAAACGACAGGGGCAAGGACTCGTAGAGTTTGCGCTCATTGCACCGGTGTTTCTGCTGTTGGTCATCGGGATTCTGGAAGTCGGCCGGGTATTGTACGCGCAGCTATTGGTCACGGAGGCGGCGCGGGAAGGGGCGCGGGCCGTAGCCATCAGCGGCGACCGACGGCAAGCCGCCATCGTGGTGGCCAAGTTTCCCGGCGCCTATACGACGCGGGTCACGCCGTCGCCGCTGGTCTATGGGCAGAATGTTTCCGTGGAGGTCAGCACCACCGTCGAAATCATTACACCGATGATCAGTGCCATTTTCCGACCCAACCCGTTCCCTGTTTCCAGTATCGCGAATATGCGGCAGGAAAACAGCAGCCCCGTAAACTGAGGATTCATTTTTCCGAATGGAGGCGCAAAGCATGTTTTGGGTGAAGCGACTCGAAGAGAAGAAGCAACAGGAAGAGGCGGCGCCGGCGGGAGGAATCGGCAAACATAAAGCAGGCCCGGTCACAAAACTCGATCCGTATCAACCATTAAAACAAAAAATACACCAAAAAATAGTGGATGAACTGGGATCCGTGGAGATGGACCGCCGGCAGCTCGAAGAAGCAGTGACTCATATTTCCTCCACGGCGATGGACGCGGAACCGGCGTTGGTGCCCCGTTTCGAGCGCACCCGCATCATATCGGAAATCATCGACGAGGTTCTGGGACTGGGGCCCATCGAACCGCTCCTGAAAGACGACACGGTCACCGAAGTGATGGTCAACCGCTACAATCAGGTCTACGTGGAGCGCAATGGCCTGTTGGCGCTAACGGATGTTCATTTTCGGGATGACATTCACGTGATGCACATCATCGAAAAAATCGTCTCGCCCCTTGGGCGGCGAATCGATGAAAGTTCGCCGATGGTGGATGCCCGGCTGCCCGATGGTTCGCGGGTAAACGCGATCATTCCGCCGCTTGCCCTGACGGGGCCGGCGCTGACCATCCGAAAATTTTCCCGCGATCCCTTCAAAGTCAATGATCTGGTCGATCTGGAGACGCTGACGCAGGAGATGGCGGATTTGCTGAAAGCCTGCGTGGAAGGAAAGTTGAATATCGTCATTTCCGGGGGAACCGGCTCCGGGAAAACCACCACGTTGAACGTGTTGTCGTCCTTCATCCCGGCGGATGAGCGAATCGTGACGATCGAGGATGCCGCCGAACTGCAGCTGCGGCAGGAACACATCGTGACTCTGGAAGCCCGCCCGGCCAATATCGAAGGGCGCGGGGCCGTGACGATCCGGGATTTGGTCCGCAATTCCTTGCGCATGCGCCCCGACCGGATCGTGGTCGGCGAGGTGCGCAGCGGCGAGGCGCTGGACATGCTCCAGGCGATGAACACCGGCCATGAAGGCTCGATGACCACCGGTCACGCCAACTCGCCGCGCGATATGGTGAGCCGGATGGAAACCATGGTACTGATGGCGGGGATGGATCTGCCGGTCCGGGCGATCCGGGAACAGATATCTTCGGCGATCGACTTGGTGATCCAACAGTCCCGGCTCCGGGACGGCAGCCGCAAGATTACGCACCTGACTGAGGTTCAGGGGATGGAAGGCGACGTCATCACCATGCAGGACATTTTCATTTTTGATCAGACCGGCCGGGATGCAACCGGAAAAATTTTGGGGCGGTTCAAGCCGACCGGGATCCGGCCCAAGTTTGTCGAAAAATTGCTGGCGAACGGAATCAAATTGCCCGCGGAACTCTTTTGGCCCAGGTAATGGCGGGAGGGGGACCGAACATGTTGTGGATTATTTCGTTATTCGCCTTTGTTTGCACATTCATTTTCATCCATTTGTTTCTGCAAACGTGCATTTCCACCGAGGAAACGGCGGAGATCCGGCTTCGTGGCCTGCTTTCCGCCATGGAAAGCAGAGGAACTTTTCGCGGCGAACCGCATTTCGCGCACCCGCAGCGTAATCTGACGCAGAGATTGACCGCCTTGGCGCCTGGACTTACCCAGTTTGTACCGGCATCCATCCGCCGGCAGATGAACGAAAAGTTGGCGATGGCCGGCGGAGTCGGCGGACTCGGGCCGAACGGCTATCTCCTGCTGACCGCTGCCATGGGGTTCTATCTGCCGATCCTTCTCGCCGGCGTCCTGTTTGGACTTCAAATGCCGGCAAGCACCGTGTTGCGGCTGGCGCTGGGCGTTTCGGCGTTTGGCTTCTGCCTGCCTTTTCTGTTCCTGAACTATAAAATTCGGGCCCGACAACACAGTATGCAGCGCGATCTGCCGGATGCGATCGATTTGATCACGGCCAGCGTCGAAGCGGGTCTGGGTTTTGACGGCGCTTTACAGATCTTGTCGGAAAAGATGGAAGGGGCGTTGGTGGACGAATTCACCCGGGCGCTCAACGAAATGCGTGTCGGGGTTCCCCGCCGCGAGGCGTTGGTTTCCATGGGAAAACGCTGTAATTTGCCCGATATTACCGGCTTCATCACGTCGCTGATCCAGGCGGACCAGCTGGGCGTCAGCATCGGCAATGTGCTGCGGGTGAAATCGGTGGCGGTCCGGGAAAAACAGCGCCAACGGGCCCAGGAACTGGGGATGAAGGCGCCGGTCAAGATGTTGATTCCGTTGGTCTTTTTCATCTTTCCCGTCATCTTGGTCATCATACTAGGGCCGGCGGCCATTAAGATCGCCGACACGCTTCTCAAAAAGTAGGACCGGAGGCAACGATGCGTCTATTCAATGAAAGCCGCGAGGTGTTGCTGGCGGAAAAGATCACGGTTGCCGATACCTTCTGGAAGCGCCTGCGGGGACTGTTGGGCACACGGGAATGGCCGGAGGGGAATGCTTTTTTGCTACGCCCCTGCAATAGTGTCCATATGTTCGGCATGAAGTACTGCTTGGACGTGCTGTTCCTGGATCGGCAAAATCTGGTGCTGGAGGCAGTGGATTCGTTGGCGCCGGGAAAATTCAAAATATGCCGCGGCGCGAAGTGCGTCGTGGAGTTGCCGGAGGGGATGGTGCGGCGAACCGGAACCCGCCGCGGTGATCGACTAAAACTGATTTAGACGCAATGGGGCATTTGACATCCAGCCGCGAAAACCGGCTGGATGTTCATTTTGCCTGCGCAAATATCATGACGACAAGCTACTGTCGGTTGGCATCGGCTGCCAAAAGGGAAGAGCCTTTTCTTGGCGAATTCCAGTTCATGAGTAATGCGGCTGAATTGGCAGGTGGGAACGATGAGTTTTGCGGAAAAGTCGTTCTGCTTACAGGGAGTGCGAACGGAATCGGCAAGGCGACTGCCGGCGAATTTTTGACGCTGGGCGCAACCGTCATCATTGCGGCCCTAAAATCGTGGTGGACGGCGGCATGACTAAAAAATGATCTATGTGGAAAAGGTAAGAGGACGTTTATGAAAACCCGGACTGTTTGGAGACTTCTGCGCCGATTGTTGTTGGCCGGTTTATTGCTTGTGTTTCTGGCCGTCAATGGTGCGGGCTTTTATATCGGCAATATTATTTACACGGAAATGAGCACCCGCCATTCCCGGCTGAATTCGGCGAATGCGAATGCAGGCCGCCTTAAACAACGGCTGGAATGGGGAAAGCGGGAACGACAGTGGCAGGATGTCGCGATTGAATCACGGTTTGGCTATCGCTTGCAGGGAACCTTCATTCCCAATCCGCAGGCTTCGACCAAGACGTTGGTTTTTTTGCACGGATTTACGGAAAGCCGGCTGGTGGGACTCAATTACCTGAATGTATATTTGAATGACGGCTTTAATCTGCTGCTCATCGATTCGCGCCATCATGGCGACAGCGGCGGAAATTCGGTTACCTGGGGCGTTTATGAAAAGTACGATCTGGATCAATGGGTGGACTGGCTCCGGAAAAAATACCCGACCGGGTTGATCGGCGTGCACGGGATTTCGATGGGGGCGGCGACTGCCCTGCTGCATGCGGAACTCAACGAAGCGAACCGGCGGGTTTCCTTTTATGTCGCTGACAGCGCCTATTCGGACTTTGAGATCTTGCTCGCGCAGCAAATCCGGCGGCACATCCCGCTGCCGGATTATATCCAGCCTGAGTATCTGTTGCCGTATGCCAATATTGTCGCCTATTGGAAGTCCCGGTTCACATTTTATCAAGCATCACCCATTCGGGCGGTCCGCCAGGTGACCACCCCGGTTTTGTACATTCACGGCGAAGCGGATGCCTTAGTGCCGGCTGAGATGTCTCAGAAGCTGTTTGCGGAAACAAAAGGTCCGAAACAAATCCAGTTGTTTCCCGCCGCAGATCATGTCAGCGCAATTTATCAGGATCGGTATCGTTACCGCAACGTGATCCGCGATTTTGCGCAGGCCAACCAGGGAAAACTGCTGCGGAGCCAGCAGCGTTCTGGCGAAGAGATGCCGGAAACCTGAAGTTGTTTATCTGATCCCTTGTTCCAGAAAATT